>NZ_JBHXMY010000013.1:0-28047 GCF_042720195.1 Nocardia sp. NPDC058497
CCACCGCCACCCTGCGTGACGAGCACGTGGTGACGACGACGGTGGCGGACAAGCCGGTGGTGATGCGGGCGCCGGGTGCACCGGTGCGTGACGACACCCGGCGGCAGGGCGAGCACTGGGACACCGGTGTCGAGCTGGCGGGTGCGGGCACCCGGGTGTCGGCCGCACTGGCCTCGGCGGCCTTGAGCGCCGAAGCCGAGACGGTCACCGTGCGCGGGCCGTTGCGGGCCGATGTGGTGATGACCGGCGACGAGATCCGCGCGGTCGGCCCGCTCGGGCCGGGGGAGACCAGGGACTCGCTGGGACCGATGCTGCCGGAGTTCCTGCGCTGCTGCGATATCGAGAGCACCGGACTGTGGCACCTCGCCGACGGCCATGACCTGCTGCGCTCCTGGCTGGCGCTGAAATCGCATGCCGACCTGGTGGTGATGGTCGGGGCGACCGGCCGCGGCGCCGCCGACCACCTGCGCACGCTGCTGGCCGATCTGGGCGCACGCATCGTGATCGAACGGGTGGCGATCCGTCCGGGCGGTTCCACGCTGGTGGCGCAGCTACCCGACGGCCGCGTCCTGCTCGGTCTGCCGGGCAATCCGTTCGCCGCGATCGCGGCCCTGCTCGCCGTCGGCCCCGCCGTCATCGACGCGCTCACCCTGCGCACGCCCGGCCCGATCATGTGGGGCAGGCTGTCCGACGCCGGGGTCGCGGCCGGTGAGGCAACCCGGATCGTCCCGGTGCAGCAGCAGACCGGCGGTGTCTGGCGCAGCACCGGCCCCGCGCACACGCCGCACCTGGCCGGTCTCATCGGCTGCCAGGCGCTGGCCGTGCTCCCACCCGGTACCGGCCGCGGCACCCTGGTCGAACTGCTCCCGCTCCCCCACTGAACCCGCGCGCTACGGCCATCGCACGTACCGGGGAAAGACCGCCCGCGCGGCCTCGTCGGCGACTTCCACGAGGACCCGGGCCAGACTGCTCGTGCCGGGGGCGCGCACACCGCCGAGCCTGCCCGACAGTGACAGCGCGGCGACCGCACCGGGCGCGCGGCCCCGGATCGGCACCGCGACGCACACGACGCCGGCGACCGACTCCTCGCGATCGACGGCGACCCCCTGGTGACTACGGACGCGGCCTAGTTCGCGATGCAGTTCGGCCCGGTTGCTGATCGTGCGCGGCGTCAGCTGCGGCAGCCGCTCCCGGAAAGCCAGCTCGACGATGCTCGGTTCCAGGGTGGCGAGCAGCGCCTTACCGACGGCGGTGCAGTGTGCGGGCATCCGGCCGCCGAGGCGGGTGGGGATGCTGTCGCAGCAGCGGCCGACCGCCTTGTCCAGATACAGCACTTCGGGGCCGTCGAGCACGCCGAGGTGCCCGACCATGCCGGTTCGCTGGCACACCTCGTGCAGCAGCGGGCTCACCGCGTCCCGGATCTCGTTGTGCTCGACGGCGAGTCCGCCGAGTTCGAGCGCCCGCGTACCGAGGCGGTAGCCACCTGGTACGTGCGCGAGCCAGCGCAGCCGGACCATCTGATCGATGATGCGGTGCACGCTCGAGCGCGGCAGCCCGGTGCGTTCGGCGATATCGATCAAGGTGCGGACCGGGCTTGCCCCGTCGAACGCGTCCAGGATCAGTGTCATCCGCTCGATCATCGATACCGGCGCCGGACCGCCGCGCTGCGCGGACCCGGCCTGGACGAGCACGTCGACAGTCATGGCTCACCTCATCTACTTCGCACTGCTGTCCCCCATCACAGTGCCGTCCCGACAGCGCGCGGGAATCCCGGAAACTACGGAGATCACCCGGCGACTACGGATCTTGTCCGGCCCCGTGCGCACCGGTCCGACGCCGTACACCCACCCTCGCCACGCGACCGCGCCCCGCACGGATGCGGTCCCACTCAGCGGCGAGCCGGCTCCGCCCACTGGGATTGCTCACCCTGTCCCACCACGGAAATGACAGTGTCAGAGCGTGTTCCGGTTGACCCAGGCGGCGATCTGGGTGCGGGAGGTGAAGCCGAGTTTGGTGAGGATGTGGTCGACGTGGCTCTCGGCGGTGCGGATCGAGATCACCAGTTCCTGCCCGATCCGGCGGTTGCCGTAGCCGAGGGCGATCAGGCGGGCGACATCGCGTTCCCGGCGGGTCAGCACCTCGGGCCCGACCGGTTCGACGGCGGCGACCGGCTGCGGCGAGCTGTCCATCGCGTAGTCGACGGCGTCGTCGAGGGTGAGCGATGCGCCCGCGTCGAAACAGGCGCCGAACTCCTGCTCCCCGAGTGCGCCTTGGACGCGATCGCGGACCCGCTGACCGATGAGCTGGGTCATCGCGTGCGCCAGCCGTTGCGAACTGCCTTGGCGCACAGTCGAAGCCGCGCCCATCAGGCGGGCGGCGCGCACCAGGTCGCCGTCGGCGGCCGCGGCCCAGGCCACGCCGTCCACACTGGTGGCGAGCCAGGCGCACCGATCGAAGAGCCGGAACAGTTCGATCGACCGCCGCAGCGCCGCGACCGAGCCCTCCTGATCACCGTCGCGCCACCGCTGGGTGCCGACCGCCCAGTACGCGAGACCACCGAGCAGGTGGGAGCCGTGCTCGGTGGTCAGGGCCAGCAGGCGGTCGGCCATGGCGCCGGCGACCGGGTCGTCGAGGGCCAGCGCGCAGACGGAGGCGAAGGCCAGGCTCTCCATCTCCACCCGCGGGTGGGCACAGTCGCGCGCGCTCACCGACGACGCCGCGGCGATGTCCAGCGCGGCACGCAGATCGCCCGCCCCGAAGGCCAGGACCGCCCGCGCGATCTCGGCTTCGACCAGCACCTGCGCCGACCCGGATTCGGCGGCGATCTCCGCGCTGGCACGCACGAAATCCGCAGCCGTCGCGGTATCGGACAGCATGGCCGCGATCACCGAGCTCGCCGCCAGCGCCCTGGCCCGGTCGACGCTGCGCTCGGTGTCTTTCGCCAAAGCCTCGGACAACCAGCGATAGCCCTCCAGCAGAAAGTGGCAGTGCTCCCAGAACGGCCACAGCTCGGTCGCGATCTCCAGCGCGCGCCGCGCACCGGCCGGATCACCGAGCGAGAATTGCAGTGCGGCACGGAGATTGGCGTGTTCGCGGGCGACGTCGCGGAACCAGTCGACGTCGGTGGCGCTCCAGTAGTCGGTGCGCCCGCGCCGGGCGAGACGGTAGTAGTACTCACGATGGCCGACGCGGACCGCGTCTTCGGCGCCGCGCGCCCGCAACAGGTCGCGGGCGAACTGACGCAACGGCTCGAGCATCGAATACCGTCCCGCGCCGTCGGCGCCGGGTCCGTAGGCCAGCACCGACTTCTCCACCAACCCGGTCAGCGCGGCCAGGAGCGCGGACGGCGAGCCGACCAGGCAGACCGCTTCCGCGGCGTCGAGGTCGAAGCCGCCCGCGAAGACCGACAGTTGCTCCCAGAGCCGCTGCTCGTCAGGCGTGCACAGGTCATAGCTCCAGCGGATCGCCGAGGCCAAGGTCTGCTGACGATGCGGCGCGGTCCGCAAACCGGTGGTGAGCAGGCCCATCGCGTCGTCGAGACGGGTGAGGACCTGGTCGGGGGTGAACATCCGCATCCGCAGCGCCGCCAATTCCAGCGCGAGCGGAATGCCGTCGAGCCGGCGGCAGATCGCGGCCAGGGTCGCCGCGTTGGCCGGGGTCTTGCGGAAGGCCGGGTCCGCGGCGGTCGCGCGGTCGACGAGCAGCCGGGCCGCGGGGCTGTCGAGGTCGCCGGAGGCCGGATCCGGCACCGACAGCGGCGCGACCGGCATAACCTGTTCGCCCGGCACGCCGAGCGGTTCGCGGCTGGTCGCGAGGATCCGCAGACCAGTCGTCGCGGGGATGATCCGGTCCGCGAGCGCCGCGCACGCGTCGATCATGTGCTCACAGTTGTCGAGGATCAGCAGCAGATCGCGGTCGGCCAGGAAATCGGTGAGGACGGTCAGCGGCGCGCTGGTGTCGTCGCGCAGGCCCAGCTCGCGTGCCACGGTCGCCGTGACCAGGTTCGGATCGCTGACGTGCGCCAATTCGACCAGCCACACACCGTCGGGAAACACCCGCTGCACGGCCTCGCCGACCCGCCTGCTCAACCGGGTCTTACCGACCCCACCCACCCCGGTCAGCGTGAGCAACCGTGTACCGCCGAGCAGTTTCCTGGCCGCCGCGACATCGTCGTCGCGACCGACAAAGCTGGTCACTTCCGCCGGGAGGTTCCCTGACACACGCCTGCCCACGCCGCCTACTCTCGCACGCGCACCGACCTCGGCGGCGGCTTTCGGCACACTCGCGGGGCGGTCGGCCCGACCGCCCCGCTCGGCGCCCCTGTGCTGCGGCGGCTGCCAGGGGCGACCGTACGGGTCGTCCGGGCGCGGCGCGGGCGGCTGCTGCTCGGGTGCGATCGGCGGCGGTACCGGCAGCGGCGGGTGCTCCACCGGCGCAACGGTTTTCGGTCGCGACGGCTCGAAACCCTCGACGGGAGTACGGGCGGTCGCCTCCGCGGCGCGCACGGCCTGCTCGATCTTCGGGTCCGAGGCGGTCTCGAACCAGTCGGCGACATCGGAGTCGTCCTCGATCTTCACCGGCTGTTCGGGCTCGGGTGACGGTTCGTAGCGGAAGACGCCGTCCTCGCCCTTGGTGGCGAAGTTCTGGGCGAAACCCTCGAGCGCCTTGCCGAAGTCGCTGGGCACCAGCCACACCTTGTTGGCGTCGCCACGGGCCACCATCGGCAGGGTCTGCATGTATTGGTAGGCAAGCAGTTCCGGCGTCGGCTTGCCGTTCTTGATGGCCGCGAACACCTTCTCGATCGCCTTGGCCTGACCCTGCGCCTGCAGGTAGGACGCGGCCCGCTCACCCTGGGCGCGCAGGATGCGGCTCTGCCGTTCACCCTCGGCCGACAGGATCGCCGACTGCTTGGCACCCTCGGCGGACAGGATCTGCGCCTGCTTGGCGCCCTCGGCCGTCTTGATCTGCGATTCGCGGGTGCCCTCCGCGGTGAGGATCATCGCCCGCTTCTCGCGGTCGGCCTTCATCTGCTTCTCCATCGATTCCTGGATCGACGGCGGCGGATCGATGGACTTGAGCTCGACCCGGGCCACGCGCAGGCCCCAGCGGCCGGTCGCCTCGTCGAGGACGCCGCGCAGCTGGTTGTTGATCTGATCGCGGGAGGTCAGTGTCTCCTCGAGGGTCATGCCGCCGACCACGTTGCGCAGGGTGGTGACGGTGAGCTGCTCGACGGCGGCGATGTAGTTGCTGATCTCGTAGACGGCGGCCTGCGGGCTGGTGACCTGGAAATACACCACCGAGTCGATCTGCAGGGTGAGGTTGTCCTGGGTGATCACCGGCTGCGGCGGGAAGGACACGACCCGCTCGCGCAGGTCCACCTTCGCGCGGACGCGGTCGGCGAACGGGACGAGGAACGTCAGCTGACCGGACACGGTGCGCGAATAACGCCCGAGCCGTTCGATCACCGCCGCCTCGGCTTGCGGGACTAGAGCGATCGATTTGAAGACCACCACCACGACCAGCAGGACGAGGACGGCGGCCACGATCAAGGCAACCATTGCTAAGGACCCTTCCAGACGACGGCGGTCGCGCCGTCGATCTTCATCACGTAGACGGTCACGCCGGCGTCATAGACGTCGTTCGGGTCCAGCGGCCGCGCGGTCCACACTTCACCACCGAGCTTGACCTGACCCGAATACTCCGCGACCTGTTCGAGCACGAGCGCCGACTTCCCCGGCAGCGCATCGACATTCGTCGCAATCGGGGGCGGGGAACCGAACTTGCGGCGCAGCACCGGCCGCACACCGAGGAACAGCACCCCCGCGACCGCGCCGAACACCAGCGCGTCGCCCCACAGCGGTAGGCCTGCGGCGGCGCTCACGCCCGCGGTGCCGAGCGCGGCGACACCGAGCATGAGCAGCGTGAGATCCCCGGTGAGCATTTCCGCCGCCAGGACGATGCCCGCGATCAGCCAGATTATTGCGGCCACGACCCAAGACTATCCCCGAATGCTGGATTCTGGGCGGGCTCGCCGCCCACGGGCGCGATCTTGGCGTCCAACCGTTTTCGCGCGCCGCTGCCGCGGATGCGGCGTTCGCGCCTCTAAGCTCGGCCGGGTGAGTGGGCGTGACATGTACGGCGGCGACATCTATTCCGGACACCAGCGAACCAAGAAGACACCGGTGCCCAAGGTGAGTGCCGAGCGGGACCTGGTGGTGGAGGACGCGGCGAGCGGATTCTGCGGCGCGGTAGTCGGTTTCGACCGCAGCTACGACGGCGACTTCGTGAAACTCGAGGACGGGCGCGGCGCGGTCCGGCTGTTCGCGCTGCGCGAAGCGGCGTTCCTCATCGACGGCAAACCCGTCACGCTGGTGCGCCCGACCGCGCAGCCGGCCAAGCAGCCCGCCCGGTCGGCGTCGGGGTCCACCCGGGTCGAGGGCCTGCGCGCGCGGGTCGCGCGGACCAGCCGGATCTGGGTGGAGGGCGTGCACGACGCGGCACTCGTCGAGCGGGTGTGGGGACACGATCTGCGGGTGGAGGGCGTCGTCGTCGAACATCTCGAGGGCCTGGACAACCTCGGCGCCCGCCTCACCGAATTCGGGCCGGGTCCCGGCGCCAGGGTCGGCGTGCTGGTCGACCACCTGGTGACCGGCTCCAAGGAGACCCAGCTGACCACCGGCCTCGGCCCGCACGTGCTGGTGACCGGGCATCCGTTCATCGATGTGTGGCAGGCGGTGCGGCCCGCCGCGGTCGGGATCGACGCCTGGCCGACGGTGCCGCGCGGCGAGGACTGGAAGACCGGCATCTGCGCGCGCCTGGGCTGGGGAACGCCGCGGGAAGGCTGGCGCCGGGTCTACGACGCGGTCGGCTCGTTCCGGGATCTGGAGGCGCCGCTGATCGGCGCCGTCGAACGGCTCATCGACTTCGTCACCGAGCCCGAGTAGTCGACCCGCAGGTCAGACAGGTCCTCAGTGCCCGCACGCGAAGCCGGGCAAACCTTTATGCTCGATGATTATGTGCTCTCCCAGTGCCACGCTGACGCTATGGGCCGGCTCCTGGCTGGCCGGTACCAGCGCGCCCGACGACCTCCTGGAGGCACTGCACGCCTGGGCGGCGCGGCACACACTGGCCGCGGGCGATCCGGTCACCGGCGGGCGCAGCGACCTGCCGTGGACCTCGCGCGACGAGGGGGCGGGCACCGGGGTCATGCCGCTGCTGAAGGTGATCCGGGAGGCGATGGCGCCGGCGGGTGCGCAGCTGCGCCTGGTGCTGCCCGCGCCCGGTGACGTGCGCGGGTTGCCGGTCGGCACCGCGTTCGCGGCCGACGCGATCGAGGCCGAGGAAGGCCTGCTGCTCGGTGTTCCCGGCGAGTCGGGCACCGGGCTGATCCCGCAGTGGGACGACGACGAGACCCTGCAGTGGACCGTCTACAGCGTCGACATCCCGCGCGTCACCGGTCCCGACATGTCCCTGGGTGAGGCCGAGTACACGATGCGCGAGGCTGTTCGTGATGCCGCCGACGCCCTCATGCGGCTGCACACCACCTCCGTCGGCAACACCGACGCCGACCCGCGGGAGCAGATCGAAGCGCAGCTGGCTGCGTACTCCCGGCACGCCTACCCCGACTCGATTCCATTGCGCGCCAAGCGCATTCTCGACACCGCCGACCATGTGGCGGCGATTCTCACCGTCGCCCAGCACGAACCGGCGTCCTCGCCGACCTCGGCCACCGCGATCGGTGCGCACGAGTCGCTGCTGCGGCCGCTGTGGAACACGATCCGCGAAGCCCGGCTGGTGGCAGTGCATGCCGCCGCCGGGCCCGCCCGCTAGCCTCGCCGGTCCGTCAACGCCGGTAGGGCTGCTGATACTGCGGATGACCCTGGTATGGCGCCTGCTGCGGATACGGCATCGGCTGCTGCGGCGGGTACGGCTGGGGGTACGGCGCCTGCTGGTAGTGCGGCGGATACTGGCCGTGCGGCTGCTGCGGGTATCCGTGCGGCTGCTGGTACTGCGCCGGATACGGCTGCTGCGGGTGCGGCTGCTGGTACTGCTGGTGCGGCATCTGCTGGGGCGCAGCGTTGTTCGAGCCGCCGCTGAACTTGCGGATGAGCACGATCAGGATGATCACCGCGATCACCACGAGGATGGTGATCCAGACCCAATCGGGCAGGCCGATGCCGATGCTCACGCCGTCACCACCGCCCCCGCGGCGCGCTTCGACAGCGTCCGTCGCGGACGCGAACACTAGTGTGCTCACCGGCATTTCGGCATGATTCATCGGGCCTCCCCCGTCGCGAATGTCCACCTTCCGTCGAAGGTCTGCGGGCAGATGCTAGCGCAGCAGGCGGGCGAAGTGACAAGCGCCGGTTCAGAATCCGCCGATCGCGGTCCTCAGATCGGGCTGGTCGAGGACTTTCAGCGTGGCGGTGCGGACTTCGGGGCAGGTCCGGGTGGTGACGGTGTCGACGATGTTGCGGTTCCAGGAGATCGCGGCGTTCGCGACCGGGTCCCGCACCGTCCACAGTTTCATCGCGCCGGTGAACGCCACCCGGGCGACGGGTGGGCCGAGCGCCTTCCAGGTGCCCTTCTGGCCGTCGAGGATGCCGCAGAGTTCGTCCACCGACGCCTGCGAGATGGTGGGTTCGGTGGGGGCCGGGCCGACGGTCTCATACCCGGAGTCGCCACCGCAGCCGCTCAGTCCCAGCGTCGTCGCTGCCAGGACGAGGAGAACACCCGCCATCCGGCCGCGGCGGGACATTATCGAACGCATCGGAAATCCTCCGATCTGTCGATCACAGTCCCGGAAAAGCCTACTCCCGGGACCCCGCTAGCTCGGCGAATGTTTATCCGGTTGTGTTCATGGCCGGGCCGGGCGCGACGGTGGCGCGCAGCAGCCGGGCGCGCACAAGGCGCCGTCGACGGTGCATCCGTAGCCGGGAACCTCGCCGAGTTCGCGCACCGCCGCACCACCGATCCGCTCCTGGATCAGCTCGACGACCATGCGGGCGAAGCGCGGGTCGGTGCCGGGTGTCGCGGCGCGGGCGAAGGCCATGCCGAGTTCGGCGGCCCTGGCCGATGCCTCGTTGTCCAGGTCCCAGATCACCTCGAGATGATCGGAGACGAAGCCGACCGGGCAGACCACGACGGCGTCGATTCCCTTGCCGTGCAGCACATCCAGATGGTCGACGATGTCGGGTTCCAGCCACGGCACCTGCGGCGGGCCGGACCGGGACTGCCACACCACGTCGTAGTCGGTGAAACCGGTTGCCGCGGCGCACAATCGGGCGGCTTCGGCGACCTGCCTGCTGTAGAGACGGCCACCGTCGGCGGGTGGGCCCGCGGCGATGTCGGCCGAGACCGGGATGGAGTGCGCGGTGAACACCAGGCGCACGGCGTCGCGCCGATCGGCCGGAATCTGATGTACCGCAGCGGTGATCGCGTCGGCGAAGGAGGCGATCAGCAGCGGGTGGTCGAAGTACTGGCGCAGCTTCACCAGTTCGGGCGCGTCCGCCCCGACGGCGGCGCGGGCGCGGGTGATGTCCTCGTCGTACTGGCGACAGCCGGAGTAGCCGCCCCAGGCCGAGGTCGGGAAGACCAGGGCGGAACGCACGCCGTCGGCGGTCATCCGGGCGACGGTGTCCTCCACCCGGGGATGCCAGTTGCGGTTGCCGAAATACACCGGCAGGTCGAGCCCGGCGTCGGCGAGATCGGCCTCGATCGCGGCGATGATCTGCCGGTTCAACTCGTTGATCGGCGAGACGCCACCGAAATGCAGGTAGTGCTTGGCGACTTCGTCGAGCCGCGCACGCGGTACCCCGCGGCCCCGAGTGACGTTCTCCAGAAACGGGATCACGTCCTCGGGGCCCTCGGGGCCACCGAAGGACAGCAGCAGGAGGCCGTCGGTCATCAGTTGGCGGTGAAGCCCTCGGGGAACCACATGTTGTGGCTGGCGCCGCCGTCGACGTAGATGATCGAGCCGGTGGTGGCGGGCAGCCAGTCCGAGAGCAGCGCGACGATCGACTTGCCGACGGCGCGCGCGTCGGCGCCGTCCCAGCCGATCGGCGACGCGCCGTCCCAGTACTCGTCCAGCTGACGCAACTGCTTGGCGTCATCGGTGGCCGTACCGGCGATGGCTTTGGCCGCGAGGGTCTTCACCGGACCCGCGGCGATCAGGTTGGAGCGGATCTTCTTGGCGTAGCCCACTTCCCGGGCCACGTACCGGTTCACCGACTCCAGCGCGGCCTTGGAGACACCCATCCAGTTGTAATACGGCATCGCCACGCGCGGATCGAAGTCCATCCCGACGATGGAGCCGCCCTCGTTCATCACGGGCAGCACGGCGCGGGCCAGCGAGGCGTAGCTCCACGCGGAGATCTCGAAGGACTTCGCCACATCGGGGCCGGGGCCCTCCAGGAACGGCACCGCCTCCGGGCCCATCAGGGTCTTGGGCGCGAACGCGATCGAGTGCAGCACACCGTCGATGCCCTCGGGCGCCAGCTCGCGCAGGGCGTCCGCCAGCGCGCCCAGGTTCTCCTCGTTGGTGACGTCCAGCGGGATCGCCGGCGGCACCTCCTGCGGCAGGCGCTTGGCGATGCGGTCGATCAGCCGCAGCCGCTCCGGGATGCCGGTGATGATCACCTTCGCGCCCTGCTCCTGCGCGACCGCCGCCGCGCTGAACGCGATCGACGAGTCGGTGATGATGCCGGTGACCAGGATGGTCTTGCCTTCGAGCAGTCCGCCCATGAGTTTTCGGTTCTCCCTGAAATCAGTATGGTTGCCGCCACCTTGTCGGCGGCGCGGTGCGATCCGTTAGCGGGTCAGTGACCCATGCCCATGCCGCCGTCGACCGGAATGACGGCGCCGGAGATGTAGGAGGCGTCGTCGGAGGCGAGGAAGCTGATCGCGGCGGCGACATCCTCAGCCTGGCCGATCCGGCCGGCGGGGATGAACTCCAGCGCGGCCTTGCGCATCTCCGGGGTCATGTCCTCGCGGGTCATGTCGGTGTCGATCAGGCCGGGCGCCACCACATTCGCGGTGATGTTGCGCTTGCCGACCTCACGGGTGATGGCGCGCGCCATACCGACGAGACCCGCCTTGGCAGCCGCGTAGTTGACCTGGCCAGGCGCGCCGATCTGACCGACGACCGACCCCAGGAAGATGACCCGGCCCCAGCGGCCCTTCAACATATTGCGGTTGGCGCGCTGGGCGACTCGCCACGCCCCGGTCAGGTTCGCGTCGATGACCTTGGTGAAGGACTCCTCGCTCATCCGCATGAACAGCGTGTTGTCCACGATGCCCGCGTTGGCCACGACGACCTCGACCGGACCTTGATGCGCCTCCACCTCGGCGAACGCCTGATCGACCGCGGCGGCGTCGGTGACATCGCACTTCACGCCGAACAGGCCCTCGGGCACCCCCGATCCGCGGTGCGTGACGGCGACCTTGTGGCCGTCGGCGAGCAGGCGCTGGGCGACCGCGAGACCGATACCGCGGTTACCACCAGTCACCAGGACCGAGCGGGATGTGACGTTCGACATAGGGTCCAACCTATCTGTTCCGGTTCGTGTGCCCCGCGTCAGGGTCGCGGCATGCGACGACTCACCATGCGGGGCAGGGGATGCTAGGGCAGGCGTTGACGATAGAGCAAACTGACCACGACGCCGGCGGTGATGAACAGCATGCCGAACAACAGCCACGGCCTGCTCGCGTCGCCACGGGTGGTCTCGTAGCCGATCTGTTCCTCGAGCGTGTCGTAGACGGCGCGCAGCTCGTCCAGCGAGGAGGCGGTGTAGAACTCACCGCCGGACAGTGTGGCGATCTCCTGCAGCGCGGCGTTGTCGACGGGCACCTTCACCCGCTGCGAACCCTTGCCGTCGGAATCCGGGATCTCGACCGTGCCCCATTCGGTGCCGAAGGAGATGGTCGAGACCGGGATGTTCTTGTTCTTGGCCAGCCGGGCCGCGGTGAAGCCGTGGCGGGGATTGTCCACGTCCTTGTCGTCGGGCACGGTCTGCTTGCCGTCCGACATCAGCACCACGCGCGCCGGTGGCGGGGTCTCCGCGCCGCCGAGCACGGCGGCCAAGGTGTCGATCGACTGCAGGGCGGTCAGGATGCCCTCGCCGGTCGCGGTGCGCTCGGCCAGCTTGATGTTGTCGATCGCGTGCTTGACGGCTTCGCGGTTGGTCGTCGGCGACACCATCACCGACGCGGTGCCCGCGAAGGTGACGAAACCGAGGTTGATACCGGGCGTCAGGCCGTCGACGAATTCCTTACCGGCCTTCTGCGCGACCTGCAGCCGGTTCGGTTCGACGTCGGTGGCCTCCATCGACAGCGACACGTCCATCACCAGCACGACGGTCGCCCGGTTGCGCGGCACCTTCTGCACGGCGGTGGGTCCGGCGGCGGCGATGGTCAGCAGCACGAGGCCGACCAGGATCAGCGCGATCGGCACGTGCCGCATCGGGCTGGGCCGCGACGGGGCGACCCGCTCGAGCACGGACATGTTGCCGAACTGCAGCATCCGCTTGTGCCTGGCGCGCTGCACCAGCACATAGCCGAGCACCAGCAGAGCGATGACCGCCAGGAAACCGAGCCAGACGACGGCCGTGAAATGCGAAATACTCACTGGCGAGGCACCCGCCCGCTCGGGGCGCCGAAGCTGTGGCGCCGGGTGGACACGAACCGGACCACGTCGGCGATCCAGTCCCGATCGGTTTGCAGGGACAGCACCGGCGCGCCGCAGTTGCGCAGTGCCAGGTGCACCTGCTCACGCTGGGCCATGGCCGCGGCCGCGAAATCGGCACGTAGCGTTGGCGTGACGCTGAACTCGCGGGTGCGCCCGGATTCCGGATCGTGCAGCACCACGTCACCGCCGTCGGGCAGGGCGACGTCGAGCGGGTCGAGCACCTCCACCGCGAGCAGGTCGTGGCGCGCCGAGATCGCGCGCAGGGAACGCTGCCAGTCGACGTCACCGAGGAAGTCGCTGATCACCACGGCCAGACCGCGTTTGCGCTGCGGACGGCGCAGCGATTCGATGCCGGCCTTCAGGTCACCGCGGACACCGTCGCGGGCGTGCGGGGTGGTCGCGATGCCGCGCAGCATGGTCTGCGCGTGCAGACGACCGCTGCGGGCCGGGATGCGCACGAGATCCTGACCCGTCGCGACCACGGCGCCGATGCGGTTGCCGCCACCGGAGGTGAGGTGGGTGATCGCCGCGGCCGCCGCGATGGCGAGATCGCGCTTCTGCACCCGGCCTGTGCCGAAATCCAAGCTCGACGACAGGTCGACGACGAGCCAGGTCTCGAGCTCGCGGTCGGCGATCATCTGCCGCACGTGCGGATGGGTGGTGCGGGCGGTGACCGACCAATCCATCTGCCGCACATCGTCACCCGGCTGGTACAGGCGCGCCTCGCCCGGTTCCGAGCCCGGTCCGGGGATGAGTCCCTGATGGTCGCCGTGCAGGACGCCGTCGAGGCGGCGCCGCACCGTGAGTTCGAGCGTCTTGAGCGCGGCCGACAGCTTCGGGTCGGTCAGTTCACCGGCACGGAACGACGGCGGCGCGTGCGACGACAGGGGCACGCGGACAACGGGTTCCGGCGCACTCACTGGGGCGCGACGTGGCCGGCGGGCTGGGACTGCTGCCCGTTCACCGGCTGCGGCACGAGCTGTTGCTGGGCGGGCGGCTGGGGCACCGCGGGCTGCTGCGGGGCGGCCTGGCCGCCGACGGCCTGCGGCGCGACCTGCGGCAGACCGACGGTCTGCAGGACCCGCTTGATGACGTCCTCCGGGGTGACCTCGTCGGCGAGCGCGTCGTAGGACAGCACCAGGCGGTGACGCAGCACGTCCGGGATCACCTCGACGACGTCCTGCGGCACCACGTAGTCACGACCGCGGATTAGGGCCACCGACCGCGCGGCGGCGATGATGCCGAGGCTGGCACGCGGGGAGGCGCCGTAGGCGATCCAGCTGGCGACATCGGCCATGCCGAAGTCGGCGGGCGTGCGGGTCGCGGTGATCACGCGGACGACGTAGTCGACCAAGGCGTGGTGCACGAAGACGTTCGCGGCCAGCTTCTGCAGCCGGATGATGTCCTCGGGCGCCAGGATCTGCTTGGGCTCCGGCGGGGTCACGCCCATCCGGTAGATGATCTCGCGCTCTTCCTCGACCGAGGGGTAGTCGACGACGACCTTGAACAGGAAGCGGTCGCGCTGGGCCTCGGGCAGCGGGTAGACGCCCTCGCTCTCGATCGGGTTCTGGGTCGCCATGACCAGGAACGGATCGGGCATCGGGTAGGTCTTGCCGCCGATCGACAGCTTGCGCTCGGCCATCACCTCGAGCAGTGCCGACTGCACCTTGGCGGGCGCGCGGTTGATCTCGTCCGCGAGCACGAAGTTGGCCACGACCGGACCGAGCTCGGTGTCGAACTCCTCGCGGCCCTGGCGATAGATCCGGGTACCGATGAGGTCGGTCGGCACCAGGTCCGGGGTGAACTGCACCCGGGAGAACGAGCCACCGACGACCTTGGCGAAGGTTTCCACGGCGAGGGTCTTCGCGACGCCGGGCACACCCTCGAGCAGCACGTGACCACGCGCCAGCACGCCGACGAGCAACCGCTCGACGAGCCGGTCCTGACCGACGATGACCCGTTTGACCTCGTAGATCGCCTTCTCGAGAGTCTGGACGTCACGCTCCAGGGTGCTCGGCGTTGCCGATCCGGCGTCCTTCGCCAGCTTCGGCCCGCTCACACCTTCCGTCGAAGTCACCAACATCCCCGCTTTCGCTTTGGTCCTGTGCGTGCGGCACCAACTATTCCATTGAATCCCCCGGTGTGCCGCAACCGACCGGGTCCAGACGCGAATTCGTAGTGCCGACGGCTGGACAGACACCGCGTACCCGCCGCGTCCACCGCCGCACAAGATCAATGCCGACCTGCGCCTATACGCCCCAAAGTAGCCCAAACGCGTCGGCTTCGGGTCGGCACGGCGGATTCCGCGGCGATCTCAGCCGGTGACGATGCGGACCGCGTACGGCATGATCCCGTCCTCGCGGACCGGCGAAATCTTCACCACATCACCGGATTCGGGGGCCTCGATCATCTTCCCGTTGCCCAGGTAGAGCGCGACGTGCTGGCTGCCGCCCGGCCCCCAGAACAGCATGTCGCCGCGTTCGCGGTCCTCGACGTCGACGCGGGTGCCCGCGTTGTACTGATAGCCGCTGTAGTGCGGCAGGGAGACGCCGATGCCGGCGAAGGCGTAGAGCATCAGACCCGAGCAGTCGAAGCCGATCTTGTTGAAGTCGCCGTGCGCGTCGCCGGTGCCGCCGTCGCGGATGCCGAGGGTGGGTCCGTCTTCGTCTCCGCCGCCCCAGGCGTAGGTGACGCCGAGTTGCGACATCGCCCTGTCGATCACCGTCTCGATCGCGGCCGACCCGGTGACCTGAGGTTTCGCCGGTCTGGGTTTGGTCTTGCGTGGCGCGGCCGGGGTGGATTCGAGCTCGGCGTGCGGGCGCTGCCCCTCGCCCAGCTTGGCGGCGCGGTCACGGGCGGCCCGGTCGGCGGCGGCGCGGGCGGCCGCGGCGTTGGCGGCGGCGAGCAGTGCGGCCAGTTCGGCCTTGCGCTGGTCGTCCAAGGCCAGGAACACCTCGCGCCGGCTCTGCGGCCCGGACACCGTCGCGCGGGCGACATCGAGGGCGGACTGGGCTGCCGCGCGGTCGCGCTGGAGCGTGTCGCGGGCCGCGGCCTGGGTGTCGAATTCGGCCTTGGCGACGGTGATCGCGCTATGGACGGCGTTCTTTTTCTGCTCGGCGACCTCGGCGGCGCTGTCGGCATAGGACTGGGCGGAGAGCTGGTCGAAGTCCTGGCGGGCCACGTCGACTGTCGCGCCCGCGTCGGCGAGCGGTGCCTGCGAGTCGGTGACCGCGGCCGCGGCCGCGTCGGCGACGTCCCTGGCGGTCTGCAGGTCGACCAGCGCCTTGTTGACCGCCTCGCGTTTGACGGCGAGCGCGTCGTCGAGGGCCTGTAACTGCTGATCGGCCGCGGCGACCCGGTTGATCAGGACGCCGATCTCGCTCACCCGCGCGTCGACCTGCGCGCCCGCGGTCGCGCCGTCGGGGGGATTGGGCGGCGGCGGTGGCACCGCCGCGACCTGCCCCGCGCCCGCGAGCACGGCCAGCGTCATCAGCAATCCAGCCGCTACCCGCAATAGACCTGGTTCGTCCTGCCTGCCCGTACCGCGCACAGCGCCTCCGAGTGACTCGACTCGACATCCGTCACCGGCGCATCAGCCCACCCACCGATCACAAGAGTCGACCAATGCCCCCTGTACCACTGCATTCACGATCGCGATCACCGCAACCGTACGACACATAGTTCACAAAGGAACCATCTGCCACAGCGACACGGGGGAGCAATTAGCGGATTGCCTGAAAATAGCCTGACGGAGGACGGCTTTTCACGGCAGAAAACAGACCGATGGTCTGGAAATGTTGCTGGAGGGAAACCAGTTACTTGGCAGAACCCACGTCAGCACGGTCGGCCGGCGGCGCAACCTGCGTGTCGGCATCGGGACCGCGGCGCGCCTTGACGACGTACAGTCCGGCGATCACCAGCGCGGTCAGTGTCAGCAACACCGCGGTGATCACGCTCCAGGACATGCCCTCCGGCTGCTCCAGCCGGTCGACGAAGGCCTGCACGGCCTCCTCGGGGTGGTTCCCCTTGTACTTGGCGACATCCTCGGCCCACTCCAGCCGGACGCGGCTGATGCCGTCGCTGTAGGTACCGACCCAGTCGTCACTGAAGACCGCGACGGTGCCGTCAGTGCTTTTGCCCACCTGCGTGGCCAGGTCACGTAGGCTCGAGTCGTGGCCGGGGTTACCTGGAACAACGACGACGCTCAGCGGGATCCCCTCGGATCGCGCCTCGGCGACGATCGCCGCCAGTTTCTCCTGGTTCACGCCCTTGGGGGCGGCGACATGATTGTCGGCGAGATCGGACCGGACACTGCTCAGCACAATATTCGGCGGCAGTTCGGCGGCCATCGGCGCGAAGGTGTGCAAGACGGTCATCTTCCATCCGGTCTGTCGAGCCTCGGTCGCCTACGTTGCGACGGGCATCCAACACTGCAGGGTGAGCGTCACTGCGTCATTCCCCGACTCGCTCGACTGGCACAGTAGCCGACGGTGCGCGCGGACACGCTCGCACGGCACGCCCAACCGCCCCCGCGTATTTCATAGGACAAGCGTACTGTTAGGCTCGTACGGCGAGGAAACCGGCATCTCACGGCGCCGGAACCCCCTCCGAAGACGCGAGTCGCCGGCACAGCCCCGCCGGCGGCACACCCTCACACATGAGTGGAGCTGACGTGACGAAGATTGATACCTTCGGCGCCAAGGGCACGCTCGAGGTCGGAAGCAACTCCTACGAGATCTTCCGTCTCTCGGCTGTTCCCGGCACCGAGAAGCTGCCCTACGCCCTGAAGGTGCTGGCGGAGAACCTGCTGCGCACCGAGGACGGCGCCAACATCACCGCCGATCACATCCGCGCGATCGCGAACTGGGACCCCTCGGCGCAGCCGAGCGTCGAGATCCAGTTCACCCCCGCGCGCGTGATCATGCAGGACTTCACCGGCGTGCCCTGCATCGTCGACCTCGCCACCATGCGTGAGGCCGTCACCACCCTCGGCGGCGACCCGAGCAAGGTGAACCCGCTCTCACCCGCCGACATGGTCATCGACCACTCGGTGATCCTGGACGTCTTCGGCCGCGCCGACGCGCTGGAGCGCAACGTCGAGCTCGAGTACGAGCGCAACGGCGAGCGTTACCAGTTCCTGCGCTGGGGCCAGGGCGCCTTCGACGACTTCAAGGTCGTCCCCCCGGGCATGGGCATCGTCCACCAGGTCAACATCGAGTACCTGGCCCCGACCGTCATGGTCCGCAACGGCCAGGCCTACCCCGACACCTGCGTCGGCACCGACTCGCACACCACCATGGTCAACGGCCTGGGCGTGCTGGGCTGGGGCGTTGGTGGCATCGAGGCCGAGGCCGCGATGCTGGGCCAGCCGGTCTCCATGCTGATCCCGCGCGTCGTCGGCTTCAAGCTGACCGGTGAGATCAAGCCGGGCGTCACCGCCACCGACGTGGTGCTGACCGTCACCGACATGCTGCGCAAGCACGGCGTCGTCGGCAAGTTCGTCGAGTTCTACGGCGCCGGTGTGTCCGAGGTGCCGCTGGCCAACCGCGCCACCCTGGGCAACATGAGCCCCGAGTTCGGCTCCACCGCGGCGATCTTCCCGATCGACGAGGAGACCATCAACTACCTGCGCCTGACCGGCCGCACCGACGAGCAGCTCGCGCTCGTCGAGGCGTACGCCAAGGAACAGGGCATGTGGCACGACGCCGACAAGGAGCCCGCGTACTCGGAGTACCTGGAGCTGGACCTGGGCACCGTCGTGCCGTCCATCGCCGGCCCGAAGCGCCCGCAGGACCGCATCCTGCTCAGCGAGTCCAAGAGCGCCTTCCGCTCCGACATCGTCAACTACGTCGGCGAGGGCGAGCTGACCGCGCTGGACGAGGCGGGCGACGAGTCCTTCCCGGCGTCCGATTCGGTCGCCGTGTCGGCGAACGCCGCCGACGACACCTACACCCCGGCCCACTCGGCCGCCAAGGGTGCCAACGGCCGTCCGTCCAAGCCGGTCGAGGTGCGCTCGGCCGAGCGCGGTGACTTCGTCCTCGATCACGGCGCCGTCGTGGTCGCGGGTATCACCTCCTGCAGCAACACCTCCAACCCGTCGGTCATGCTCGGCGCCGCCCTGCTCGCCCGCAACGCGGTGGAGAAGGGCCTGGCGACCAAGCCGTGGGTGAAGACCAACATGGCGCCGGGTTCACAGGTCGTCTCCGACTACTACGAGAAGGCCGGCCTGTGGCCGTACCTGGAGAAGCTGGGCTTCTTCGTCGGTGGCTACGGCTGCACCACCTGCATCGGTAACACCGGCCCGCTGCCCGAGGAGATCTCGGCCGCGATCAACGACAACGACCTCTCGGTCACCGCCGTGCTGTCGGGTAACCGCAACTTCGAGGGTCGTATCTCCCCCGACGTGAAGATGAACTACCTGGCTTCCCCGCCGCTGGTCATCGCCTACGCGCTCGCGGGCACCATGGACTTCGACTTCGAGACCGACGCGCTGGGCAAGGACACCGAGGGCAACGACGTCTTCCTGAAGGACATCTGGCCCTCGGCCCAGGAGATCGACGACACCATCAAGTCCTCGATCAACCAGGACATGTTCCGCAACTCCTACGCCACCGTCTTCGACGGCGACGCCCGCTGGCAGGGCCTGGCCACCCCGGAGGGCGACACCTTCGCGTGGGACGAGAAGTCGACCTACGTCCGCAAGGCGCCGTACTTCGACGGCATGTCGATGGACCCGAGCCCCGTCACCGACATCAAGGGCGCCCGCGTCCTCGCGCTGCTGGGCGACTCGGTCACCACCGACCACATCTCCCCGGCGGGCCCGATCAAGCCCGGCACCCCCGCCGCGCAGTACCTCGACGCCAACGGTGTGGCCCGCAAGGACTACAACTCGCTGGGCTCGCGTCGTGGTAACCACGAGGTGATGATCCGCGGCACCTTCGCCAACATCCGGCTGCGCAACCAGCTGCTCGACGACGTCTCGGGTGGTTACACCCGCGACTTCACCCTCGAGGGCGGCCCGCAGTCGTTCATCTACGACGCCTCGCAGAACTACCAGGCCGCCGGCATCCCGCTGGTCGTGCTCGGTGGCAAGGAGTACGGTTCGGGCTCCTCGCGTGACTGGGCCGCCAAGGGCACCAGCCTGCTGGGTGTGAAGGCCGTCATCACCGAGTCGTTCGAGCGCATCCACCGCTCCAACCTCATCGGCATGGGCGTTGTGCCGCTGCAGTTCCCGGCCGGCCAGTCGGCCGCGTCGCTGGGCCTGACCGGCACCGAGACCTTCGACATCGAGGGCATCACCGCCCTCAACGAGGGTGTCACCCCGAAGACCGTCAAGGTCACCGCCACCGCCGAGGACGGCACCAAGACCGTCTTCGACGCGGTCGTCCGCATCGACACCCCCGGTGAGGCCGACTACTACCGCAACGGCGGCATCCTGCAGTACGTCCTGCGCAACATGATCCGCGGCTAATAACCTCGGTGTCCGGTGGTGCAGTATCGAATGATGCTGCACCACACGGGCATCCGGTAACGGATGCCCTTTGTGCGACAGCCCCCGTCTCGGAGTTCCGGGGCGGGGGTCCGTGTATTTCCCGTTGGAGGACTCATGCCCAAGGTCAGCGACGACCACCTCGCCGCCCGCCGCAGCCAGATCCTCGACGGCGCACGGCGCTGCTTCGCCGAATACGGCTACGACGGCGCCACGGTGCGTCGTCTGGAAGAGGCCATCGGCCTGTCCCGCGGCGCGATCTTCCACCACTTCCGGGACAAGGACGCGCTGTTCTTCGCTCTGGCCAAGGACGACGCCGAACGGATGGCCGAGGTCGCGGCCAACCAGGGCATCGTGCAGGTCATGCGCGACATGCTCGCCCGCCCAGAGGAATTCAACTGGCTGGGCACCCGCCTCGAGATCGCCCGCCGGGTACGCACCGACCCCGAGTTCCGCGCAGGCTGGACCCAGCGCTCCGCCGAACTCACCGCGGCCACCCTCGCCCGCCTCGAGCGCCGCAAGGCCGCGGGCGCCCTGCGCGACGACGTCCCCACCGACGTCCTGCTCGGCTATCTCGATCTCGTCCTCGACGGCCTCATCGCCCGCATCGCCTCCGGTCACACCGACGAAAACCTTTCCGCCGTACTCGATCTCGTCGAAGCTTCCGTGCGCCGCAGGGACTGAGCAGCGATATCCCAGGAACTCTCCGTCACATTTGTCCGAATTACTTACTCGCGCAGAGTGATTCGATCAACTGATTTGACTTGAAGTCGGCAGCTCCATAACGTCGTGACAAACGCACCAAGTCGGGGGTGCGGCACCATTGTCACCTTGTTCCAAGGAGTGCCGTGAGTACAGCGTCTTTGTTCAGCCATATCGATATGCCGGTCGCCCAAGAGACCATCTGATCCAGCGACGCGAAGGATCTCCTTCGCGGTCCCGCCTTCCCGGATCGAATTCACACGGTAGATCGCACAGATCGCCGGTACCTCACGTGCCCGCGCTCGCCTGTCACAACTTCCTGTTGCGACGGATGCCGACGCGCGCCGAATCCGCATGCCGATCCGGTTCCCTTTCCTGCCTTCAGCATTGACGGAGTTCACTTGCGTTCCGATGTCGATACGACGACCCCAACCGGCGTGCACGCCGGGAATCCCGATGACGACGATTCCCTGGCCGGACGGTATTTCACCGCCCTGCGCCCCTTTCCCGACGACCTGTTCACCGTCGACGGAGATCCACGGGCTCTGGCACGAGATGCCCAGTCCTGGGCCACCTTCGGTGCGTCCACCGCAGCCTCA
Organism: Nocardia sp. NPDC058497; assembly: GCF_042720195.1. Taxonomy (NCBI): domain Bacteria; kingdom Bacillati; phylum Actinomycetota; class Actinomycetes; order Mycobacteriales; family Nocardiaceae; genus Nocardia; species Nocardia sp. NPDC058497. The sequence goes on from NZ_JBHXMY010000013.1 coordinate 21,476, forward strand.
GGCACCCGAGTCGTCGGCATGAACACCGCACACTTCCTCGGCACCGAGGCCGAGTTGTTCACCGAAGTCAAAGACGAGCACCTCGGCCACCACCTCCATGTCACCGGCGGAGCCTACACACGTGTCGGAGACGCCCTCAGCACCTTTGCAGTGCAGCTGGATCAGCTCCAGTCCGCGATGGAGCCGCTGGCCCGGGAGGCACCCGAGGCCTACGAGGCCGCCCGGCAGGCCTACGAGGAGTATGTGGCAGGCAATATCGTCACCAATATCGGCGTACTCGATCGGCTGGTCCGCACCCAACAGCGCTGGAACGCGTTGACCGACACAGCACAAGACATCCAGCACGCGCTGACAAAGGCCGTCGACGCCTGCACGGCCGAAGTGAAATCCGCCACCGCGCTTCGCTTCTCCGAAAACCCTCTCGGTGTCGAAAGTTTCGCCGGTGTCCACGGTCTCATGCCCTCGTCGGCCCGCGCCGCCGAACCCGGCGCGGGCCCCGATCCCGTTCCAGGGTTGCGGGAGCTGTCGGAGGATCTCGCAGCGAGCGCCCTCGGCCCCGTCGAGGTGGCGGTCGATCTTCTCCCGGTCCTGCTGCAGCTGGCCGCGCAGGCGGCGAGCGTCGCCGGCGCGCTGGGCAATTCGATACCGATGGTGGGGCCGCTGGCCGCCGTGGCCGCTCCCGTGGTCGCCTCGATGCTCAATACCCTGGGCACCACGCTCTCCGCAGTGCGCACACCGCTGCTCGAAGCGGCCGAATCCGCCTCCGGGCAGTCCTGGAAGCGATATCTCGTCGGCGCCGAACCTCCGGCGACGGCACAGACTCTCCGCGCCGAGCCGAGCGGCGGAGCCGACCGGTTCGTCGCCGAGCGGTTCGCGTCCAGGTCCGCGAGGATGGCCGCCGACATCCCGACTGGAGCCGACGTCTCCGCCCCTGGCGCTCCGTTCGTCATCCGCTTTCCCACCACGTTCGGACAGCGCCGGGATGTCCGCGACGAAGTGCGCTTCGCCGCACACGTCAAGGGCGGGTTCGCATCGCTGCACCTACCGGAGGGCGACGGGGCCCGCACGCTGGTCCTGATCGAGTCCCCGTCCTCGGCCCACAGCTTCCGTTTCGATCAGGATGTCCCCGAGGGCGGCCGGCTCGAGCTGAACCCGGACGGTTCGGTCAGCATCGTGGACGCGTTCGGCGAACCGGTCGGCCTGCTCCTACGACCGTGGGCTCGTGACCGCAACGGCCGCGATGTCGAAACCAGCTATGCCGTCGACGGTCACGCCGTTGTCCAGATCGTCATCCCGGATGCCGACACCGTCTATCCGATCCTGGCCGATCCGGATGAGTCATGGCGGGACAAGCTTCGCGATCCGGCCGTCGACGCGACCGACGGCGGACCGGGGCGGTGGGTCGACTCGGGCGAGGGTGAGGGCCGGGATTCGAAGGGCCGCCTGAGCTTCAATCGACTGTTCCAGGAGGTGGTGACCGGCGGCGTCGGAGACAAGGCGTACGCGCTCGCTTACAGCCTCGGGGAACGGCCGAAAGCCGGGCCGTACGTGAAGATCGATGGATACGAGCCGCACGGTGAGCCACATCTGATCGAAGCCAAGGCCGGATACCTGCAAGCGCTGACAGCGCTGGAGAAGGCAAACTGGCCACCCCGGTGGTGGAAGGCATTCGATGAGAGCGACTACGCCGGTAAACGCTACAAATCACACATCGACAGCCTGCTGAAGTCGATGGACAGGCAGAGCGGTGCCATGGCGGAGGCTGGCACAACGCTGAAGAATCATTTCGTCTTTCGTGATGCCAAGACCGCGGACCTGGCCAGGCAGCTTCAAGCACGCTATGCACCCGACACCGGCGACCGGATCGTGGTCGAATCCACCTCCGAGTACCTGGAGTTTCGTCACCGAGTCGGGGCGCCGGACCTTCCCGCCCTTCGTGCCTTCGTCGACGGTGCGCCGCTGTCGGCGCCGAGCACGACCAGCAGCCCAACCAGCCCGTCCCCTGATGAACGACCCCGGAGCACGGAAAGCATCCGCACCCCGGAAAGTTCCCGCACCGCCGTGGACGATTCGGCGCGTCCGGTGGAGTCCGGATCACGGGAATCTTCAGCGAATCCTGAAACGCGGACCCAGGCACGCTCGCCGGAGATACCCGAGGAGAGCACCCGCACCGACTCACACCCCGACGGCCGCACCATCGCCCCACCGAGCGAGGACACGCACACCACCCGCCCCGAACCAGCGCGAACGCCGGAGCGTTCAACGACCGGTCCCGACTCAGCAGAGAAGACAGACACCCACCCGACGGACAGTCAGGGCACCACACCCGAAACCACCACCCACGCAACCACTACCGACGTTCCCGAAACGAAGGCCACCGGTCTCGAGACGGCAGGCAAGGCTCTGCGCGGGGTCGGTGCGGCGGCAGGCGCCGCCGGGGCGGTGTTCGACGCCATTCAGGTCTACGAGACGGTCGAAGCGGTACGCGACGGTGCGCCGGCAGGCGAGACCATAGGCACCACCGCCGGCTCGATCACCTCCGGCTGGGCGGGTGCAGTCGCCGGGGCGAAGGCGGGTGCGGCGCTCGGTCTACTCGGCGGACCATTCGCCGAAGTCACCGTGCCTTTGGGCGCGATCATTCTTGGCCTCGGCGGCGGGATCGCAGGATCGGCGATCGGCAGCGAGGTAGGAGGCGCGCTCGGCGGACTGTTCGACGACCACCCGCCAGGCACCGAGGACGAGCCGAAATACTACGACCGTTCCCTGGACCCGATCGACCCCTCCATCGACATCGATAACGCCGCTCCTGGAGACTACGGACCGGCCACCACCATGGAATATCGCCCCGACCGCGACCAGGCACGCAACATCCTGATCGGCGACCGCGATCGCCCACGCCCACTGCCGGTTCCGATGTCTGTCGTCGGCCCTCCGGCGCTGCCCGAATCAGACAGTTCACAGCCGCCCACCCCCGCACCCAGCGCGACCACGCCCGAGCCACCCTCGGTGCCCGAGCCACCCTCGGTGCCCGAACCCAACCAAGCCGCAGAACCACCCGTACCGCAGGCCCCCGCGACCCCGCAAGACCACCCCGCGCCGGTGACACCGACACCCGCTCCGGTGGTTCCGGACCCACCTACACCTACACCTACACCGGAACCGGAACCTGCACCGGAACCTGCACCGCTGTCCCCACCAGTTCCGGAACCCAGCCGTGTGCCTCCGGAACTGCTCGTGTGACAACCGCGAAGATTGCGCCATCCCTGACTGATCGACCCTGAACCGAAGGACCACCATGCCCGACATTTCCGACCTCGAACTACCCGAACCGACCGGTCACAGGACCAGCTGCGGCATCCGCGCTGTCATCGACTGCCGTCTCGAAACCGACTCCGCCGTCGCCGGCCGCGTCGCCGGACTGCTCACCGAACTCGCCACCATCGACCCCGTCTGGCAAGGCACCTGGCGCTACGAGTTCGGCCCCTGGCACACCCCCGAATACATCACCATCACCCCCGAAATCCAACCCATCCTCGACCTGTTCCCCCGCATCCGCGAAGACAACGACTTCAACCAACACGCCTACGCCGCAACGCTCGACATCGATAGCAACTTCGGCGGCGGACTCAGCGTCACACCGACCGGCAGCATCCCCGACAACGCCCCACCACCACGATTCCCCTTCACCGGACCCACCCGCTACGACGCCGGCTTCACCCCCAAACCAGCCCTCACCGAAGCAGGTCTACACTCCCGAGCCACCACCGGCACCATCGGCATCCACATATTCGACGCCTTCGACCGCTGGACCGAACCCGACACCCTCGTCTACTCCACCGCCATGACCCGCACCCTCGACCCACGCACCCGCCCCATCGACATCGGCTGGATCAGCCTGCTCCCACCCAACACCCCCCTCGACACCACCCTGCTACCCACCAAAGCCATCCTCACCACCAACCCCCGCAACGGCGCCACCATCATCCGCCTCGGCAACAGCCCCTGGCACCTCACCGAAACAGACATCCACACCACCCACGCCGCCCTCGGCCAACCCCTCCGATGAAATCCACCCGCACCCCGATGCCCGCCGATCACCCACCCTCACTCCCGGACTTCGACTGGACGATCGACCTCCCCCCGAGTTGGCTGTTTCTCGACGCGCCCCGCCCGGCCATGCCGGCCACGCTCGTAGGACCGGTCTCAGACGATGACAACAAGATTCGATGGGTCGCGATCTCGGCAGCCTGGTCGCCGACGCGTCGCGCGTCGACCAGCGCCACCGACATCATCGCGTCCCTCCCACAGGCATCCGGAGCGGAGATTCTGCGCACCAGCCGTGGTCCGGTCGTGCTCTACGAAACCGACCACGAACCCGTGATCCAAGCCTTCGCCGTCCGCCACCGCCGGGTGATCACGCTGTCCACGAAACCCGGAGTCCCGACGCTCCGAAAACCACTTCGGGCCTACCTCGCTCAGATTATCGACACCACGCGGGCCGCCGAACCGACCCGCGCGATCGGATCCACACCGTCGGCGCGGGCGGCTGCCTCGTGGTCCCCCGCCTGACGCCGCAAGGCCGCGGGCGCCCTGCGCGACGACGTCCCCACTGACGTCCGGCTCGGCTGTCTCGACCTCGTCCTCGACTGCCTCATCGCCCGCATCGGCTGCGGCCACACCGACGAAAACCTTTCCGCCGTACTGGATCTCGTCGAAGCATCGGTGCGCCGCAAGGAAGCCTGAGTTATGCTCGACACGGCCATGGAGTAGTTCAGCAGGTAGAACACCGCCGCAACAAGACGGAGGTCGCGGGCTCGAATCCCGCCTCCATGGCCCCTAGAACTTCGCCGATTGCGAGCGACGGGATCTACGGTCCCGATCATTGCGCCGTTCGGGATCGGCTAGCCCTCGAGGCTCTTCAACAGGATGCGGGCGATGCGGTCGAGCGACTCCTGATCGGCGGGATCGAGCACAGACAGCATCGCCGTCTCGTTCTCCGTGTGCGCGCCGACGACGACATCGACGAGCTCACGTCCCGCGTCGGTCAACGCGACCAGGACGGCCCTGCGGTCACCCTGATCGGCGATCCGGCGGACCAGGCCCGCGGCTTCCAGACGGTCGATGCGGCCGGTCATCCCCGCGCGCGAGAGCATCAGCGTGTCGGCGAGAACCGAGGGGTTGAGTTCGCACGGTGCACCCGAACGGCGTAGTGCCGCAAGCACATCGAACTCGCCGCGCTGCAAGCCGTGTGCGATGAACACGGCTTCGATGCGGGCCATCGCGACCGTCATCAATCTGCCGAGCCTGCCGAAGACGGCCATGGCGGCGAGGTCGAGGTCGGGGCGTTCGCGCCGCCACTGCGCGGCGATGGCGTCGACGGCATCCGGTTCATCCATGGACACGATTCTATTCGCTGCGATATAGTTCGGTATCGAATTATCAACCGGCGAATGGAACTGCCATGACGAACACTCGCGACATCGCCCTCTGCCTGCCCGAGGACGCCGAGGTCCTCGGCACCGACACCGTGCGCATGCGCCTGCTCACCGACGCGAATGCCAGCGACGGCGCCGTCAGCACCCTGGAAGTCACCATGGACCAGGGTGCCGACGGCGCGGCACCGCACTTCCACACCCGCTCCGACGAACTCTTCTACGTCGCCGACGGCGAACTCCAGGTCATGGCGGGCGACCGCATCCTCACCGTCGGCGCGGGCGGCTCCCTGGTGGTCCCCCGCCTGATGCCCCACGCCTTCGGCGCCACCCCCGACAGCGGCGCCCGCATCCTCATCGCCCTGATGCCCGGCGTCCAGCGCTTCGAATACTTCCGCCTGCTCGACCGCCTCATCCACGGCCAGGCGACCCACGACGAATTCCTCTCCGCCCAAGAGGAATTCGACAACCATTTCGTCGACGCCCCCGCCTGGTGGGCCGAACGCAACGCCCACCGCCGCTGACCCACCGGCCATACCGAACCGCCCGGACTGTGGTGCAGATTGCAGCCGAATCGGGAACAACCCCGGCGAAGCCGCCGGTTGTACACCGTATGACGTTCTCCGTACCGGTCCTCGTCCGCGGCTATGAGCTCGACACCCAGGGCCATCTCAACCATGCCGTCTACCACCAGTACGGCGAGCACGCCCGCTGGGAGCTGATGCGGGCGGCCGGGATCCCGCAGGACAAGTTCCTCGCCAGTGGCATCGGGGCCGTCGTGCTCGAGTCGACGATCAAGTACCGGCGCGAGCTGCGCGGTGGCGACGAGGTGACCGTGACGTGCGAATTCGATTGGGACGGCGGCAAGATCTTCAAGTTCCACCACAAGATCATCAAGCTCGACGGAACCGTCTCCGCCGAGATCACCGTGGTGGCGGGCGCGATGGATCTGACCGAGCGCAAGCTGGTCGCCAACCCCGCCGAGCACTTCCGTAATCTCGCCGAGCGCCCCGAGCTGCTCGGCCTCTGACCCGACCGACACGGGCCCCCGCGCCCACCCCATACCCTGCGGTGCCGGCCCGTGCCAAGTCCCGCCACGGTTGCGGAGAGAGTGCCGGGGGCACCGGGGGAGCACCGGTC
>NZ_JBHXMY010000014.1:0-6258 GCF_042720195.1 Nocardia sp. NPDC058497
CTCGTGGGCTCGGAGTTGTTTAAAACCCCCACCACCACTACGGCCCCTGACCCCCACCAAAACCACCCCCGCCCAACACCCGCCGCGGGCTTCGCTATGGGCGTGGCGTGGACGTGATCACAGTGCGTACCTGACGGTTTGCATCGGCCGGGCTCGTGCCTCACTCTGTGCGTTGTGCTGTGGGAACCGGAAGATGTGGTGCGGGGGCTCGACCCGTCGGAACAACGATTCGTCCGGCATGCCACCTTCACCGGACGCTCGGTGACCGTGCGCGGTGAACTCGACGCCGCTGCCCTCGGCGCGGCGTTCGCGGCACTGCAGCGCGCCTTCCCGATCCTGGTGTGCCGGATCGTCGAGGACGTCGAGGAGACCGGCATCCTGCTGCGCCCCGGGCATATCGAGCCCGTCGGCGCCTGGGTGAGTTTCGGTGATCCCGACGAGGTCAGGATCCCGACCGAATCGATGGACCCCGCCGATCAGCTGGGGTATCTGGATGTGGTTCTCGCCGAAGAGGATCGGGCGCGGGTCACCCTGTTCGTGCACCACAGTGTCGCCGACGCCGGGCATTGCGTCGAACTGTTCGCGCGGCTGTGGGATTACTACACCGACCACGTCGAGACCGGGTCGATCGCGGTCGGCGCACGGGAGTATCCGGTGTCGCTGGAATCGCTACTGGCGCGGCGGGGGACCGAGCGTGGACCGCGGTCAGGTCTGGAGACCGTGACCCGTCCGCTCGTCGTCGCCGACGCGGTGGGCGTGGTCGAGCCGTCGCCGCAGGCCACCGCCGCGCTGGCCAGGCCCGCGCGAATCCAGTTGGACCTCGCCGAGACCGCACGGGTGCTCGACCTGGCGCGGACCCATGCGGTGAGTGTGAACGGGCTGGTCACCGCGGCGGTGCTGCGGGCGTTCACGTCGGTCTACGACGTGGCGGAGGTCGGCTGTGTCTACCCGGTCGACATGCGCAGGCGACTCGACCCGCCGATCGAGGCAGCGGCCGGCACGAACATCTCCGGCCTCGCCGCCTTCACCACCGACACCGCCGGGACCGACGACATCGTCGCCCTTGCCCGGCGGATCGGCACCAGCCTGCACGACGATCTGGCGACCGGCGTGATCGAACAGTCGGTCCTGCACTTCCCGGATTTCTTCGGCCCCACCCGCATCCACTCGACGGCCGGGCACATCGCCCTCACCAACACGGGCACGGTGCCGACCTTCCGTGCGCCCACGGGCCTGATCCTCGACGACTACGAGATCGTCTACCTGTCCGCGCATCCCCGCCCGTCGACGGGCGCCTCGGCGGCGGTCACGTTCCTGGTCTACACCTACCTGGGCAGGCTGACCATCGGCAGGCTCGGCGGCGGTGTGCGCGCGGCCGCACTACTGCCCGCCGTGGCCGCCGAGCTGACCTGGCGGGCCGACCACGAGGCCGCGACCGCCTGAGGCCAAGGCGTGTGGCTTGCGCACCGCGCCGAGCGACACAGCGACTCGACCGTACGGCGGAAGGCGCTGTCGCCGACGATCCTGGGGACGACATTGCCGGGCAACCCTGTCGAGCTCTTCGAACGATCGGCGATGTGTCGACCAGGCTCGGCGCCACCTCCAGCACCTCGGTGAGGGTGAGATGCGATATCGGATCCGCCGAGCACGCCGAGCCCGGAAGGTGAGGCTACTGGTCAGCGCGGTGCGAGCGGCTCTTGCAGCTCGGTCACCCAGCTGTCGGGATCGGGCGTCCACTCCAGGGTGACCTCACGGACCGGCGCCGCGGTGCGGTAGCCGTTGTCCTCCACCCAGCGGCCCAACGCCTGCCACGCCGAGCCGATCCCAGCGACGTTGCCGTGGTAGACGGCCGTCGCCACGCTCTCGTGCGCGGGCAGATCGACGATCGAGAACCCCGGCGCCGCATCGGGTTCCACATTCACCGGCACGCACGCGTGGATGTCGACGGTCCCGTCGTCGCGCGCGTCGTAGTAGGCGATCGCGGGTCCGGCGATGGCGATGCCCGCCTGTGCCAGCCGATCGCTGAGATCGCCGAACAGCGGCTGGATGACCGGGCTGATCGCCTGCGGCTCGAAACCCGCTGCCCGCCCGGTCGATTCGGCCACCCGTACGGCGGGCACCGACTTGATCACCACATCTTGATCGGGCATGTCGCCCTCCTTCTCGATGATGCGGAGTCTCGCTTCGACATCGGTCAACCGGGCGTGGTCGGCCGCGATCTGTTGTTCCAGCTCGGCCCGGCGCAGCGTGAGCATGCCGCGCAGTTCCTCCGGGCCGGGACCTGGATCGAGCATCCGGCCCACCTGTTCCAGCGTGAACCCGAGCTCCTCGAGCGCGACCACGCGGTTGAGCCTGGCCAGCTGCGCGGCCGTATAGAACCGGTACCCGGTGGCCGGGTCGACCCGGGCGGGCCGCAACAATCCCACGGCGTCGTAGTGGCGCAGCATGCGCACCGACACCTGACCGTGTCTGGCGAAATCTCCGATACTGAACATGACGCCTTCCGGTGTACGACCTCACACGGTGTGAGGGTCAAGCCGAACGGGCCGTCGGGCTCATGCTCGCCCCAGCGGAGACCGGTCGCGCCGGAAGTGCACCGGTCGGTGCCGTGGTCAGAACCGGCCACCTCGGCTGACCCGGCGCGATCCCGACGATCCGCCGTAGGAACCCGGCCGGTACCCGCCCCCGCCGAATCCGCCCCCGCCGAATCCGCCGCCGCCGAATCCGCCGCCGCGTCGCGTCGCACCGCCGATCGAGCCGCGCAGGAAACCGTCGAGCAGAATGCCACCGAGCACCGCACCGGCCTGCGATCCGCCGCCAGCCACCGGTTGCCTGGCCTCCCAGGCGCGCACGCTCGCCTGCGCCTGCTGCAATGCCCGTCCGCCGAGGTCGGCGGCGGTCTGTGCGCTGGTCAACGCGCGATCCGGTGCGGTCCCCGCCAGCCTGCGCGCCTCGTCGAGATGACGCTGCGCCTCCGACAGCCGCGTGCGCGCCTCTGCATCGACCCCACCGCGCCGGGTGGTGATGAACGAGGACGCCGCATCGATCCGAGCGGCCGCGTCGGTGAGCGTGCGATCGAGCCTGCGCCGCAGATCCTCCACGGCGAGTTTGCGATCCGAGGCCGCCGCGATCGCCCGGTCCAGCTCGGCATCGACGGTCACCGCCTCGTGAAAGGCGCCGAGCGGATCGGATTCGGCGGTGGCCGCAGCGGTATCCACGGTGGTGTCGGCCCTGGTGACCGCGGCGGCCAGTTCGGGACCGCCGAATTCGGTCAGCCCCGAGGCCGCGGTGAGATCGGCGCGCAGTTCGTCGAGGGCGGCGGGCAGCCCGTCGCGTGCCTGCTGGATATTCGTCGCCGCCTGGTCGACCGCATCGAGCAAGGTGCGTGCCTGACCGATCGCGCCCTCGGCCCCGCGGATCGCCGCGACCGCCCCGCCCTGCTGACCGACCGGCCTGGTCAGCGCGGTGCGGGCGGTGTCGATGTTCTGCTCGGCGAAGGTGATTCGCTCCGTCGCCATCCGCACGTTGTCGTGGACCGGGGCTAGTACCGACGCCGGGTAGGCCGAATTCAGCCGGGCCAGTTCGGCTTCGGAGGCGGGCTTGCGCGCGGTCAGGTCGACGATGTCGCGGGTCAGCCCGTCCAGCCGGGCCGGTGCGTCGATGAGCAGATCGCGCATCGCGTCGAAATCGGCGACCTGGGCATCGAGTTCACGGTCGGCCTTGCCCGCCGTGGAGATCAGCTCGATCAGCATGCTGCGCTGCTGGTCGGGGGTTTCCGGGACGGCGTCGTCGAGTTGCTGGCGGATCGTGAACGCCTTGGCGGTGGCGGCACGGGCCGCGTCGAGCGCGGTGCGGAACGGTGTCACCGCGGTCTCGCCGAATTCGCTGGTGGCCAAGGCCAATTCCTCGGAACTGGTGCGCACGGCATCGTCGATCTCGACGAGCCGTTCGCGTGAGAGTGCCTGCAAGGTCGGCAGCGACAGTTTCGCCAGCGCGGCCGAATCACCCGGGTCGACGGCACGGGCGGTGCCGAGTTCGGCGCGGTCACGGTCGCGACGGCGCTTGCGGGAGAACAGGAGCAGGCCACCGGCGAGGAGAACGACCACCAATCCGATACCGACGAGCCACCCCCACGGCACCCCACCGCCGCGCATCGCCGACCCGATACCGTCGGCGGTGTCGACTCCGGCCTGCGCCCATTTGCGTTCGCGCAGATCAGGTTCCACCGTGCCCGCCAGCAGCGAATCCAGCTCGCCGTCGCTGACACCGTCGGGCAGGATGCCGTCGAGCCAGTAGCCGCGATCGTCCACGGCCACCGCGAGCAGCAGATCGTGATCGCTGAAACCGGACAGCTCGGAGGTGCGGGCCGCCCAGTCGCGCGGGGCCATCGCGGCGAAATCGCGTACGTAGATCACCCAGAGCTTGACCTGGTGATCGCGGTAGAGCCGGTCGACCGCCGCGAGCACCCTGGCCTCGTCGGCGCCGCTGAGCACATCCGCGCTGTCGACCACCTGCGGACCCATGCGCGAGGGCGGCTCCGCGGTCGCGCTCGGCGCGCAGAGCAGGCTCACCGCGGCGAACACCGCGCAGAGCAGGCCGGCCATCGCGCGCACCGGAACCGATCGTGGGGCCGAACTCTTCCTCGACAGCGGCATGTGTCGAATCTAACGGGCGCGCGGCGACCGCGGGTGCGGCGGCGCGGGGCGTGGCTTCTACGATCGGCGCATGGTCACAGTCGATCGCCTCTACACCGGACATGTCACCGCAGGCGCGGCCGCCCAGCAGCGGGACGTGCCCGGCGCTCGGATCGTGAAGATGTCCGTCGGCCCGATGGACAACAACACCTACCTCGTGCAGAGCACGGCCACCGGCGCCGCGGTGCTCCTCGACGCCGCCAACGACGCCGCGCGCATCATCGACCTGATCGGCCAGGAAACCCCCGGCCAGATCGAGCTGATCGTTACCACCCACCAGCACCCCGACCACTGGCAGGCGCTCACCGAGGTCACCACCTCACTCGACGTCCCGACCGCCGCCCACCCCCTCGACGCGGGCATCCTGCCGGTGCACCCCGAGCACCTGCTCGCCGACGGCGACACCATCCAGGTCGGTGACCTCGTCCTCGAGGTGATCCACCTGCGCGGCCACACGCCCGGCTCGGTCGCGCTGGCCCTCATCGACGGCGCGGGCCGCACCCACCTCTTCACCGGCGACTCCTTGTTCCCCGGTGGAGTGGGCAAAACTCACAGCCCAGCCGACTTCGACACCCTGCTCACCGACGTCACAACCAAGCTGTTCGACCGCTACCCCGACGACACCGCCGTCTACCCGGGCCACGGCGACGACACCACCCTCGGCGACGAGCGCCCCCACCTCGACGAGTGGCGCGACCGGGGCTGGTGAACCGGTCCCAGCGCAATAAAGAACGGCACCAGACGCGGGCCGAGGTGCCGTTCTCCGACGGTCCGAACGCCGTCGACTCCGACGGTTGTCACACCGTCAACCCGAGGCCGAAAACGAGACCGGCGATTCGGGTCACGTGACCTCCCGATGACGAACGGAGGCCGCGAGGAGATGTAGTTGTTCGGTTGGGCACCCCCTTCGAGGAACCGCGATAAACAACAATAATTCGGTTGAGTTGCCGCCTGCCCCGCTGTGCAGGCGACCGTGGGCGGGACACCCGGTTGCCCGGACCACCCAGCGGGGCGCCCTGCCGTCGCAGGTCACCACTACCCAGTACACCCCTCGGACAAGGCGATGTCGAGTGCCTCGGCTACTCGAATCGAGGGCCTGGTCAGGCCATGGTCGCCCTGGCCCGATCCAGGTCGACCTTCGCGCCGCGCATCGGCGTGCCCTCCGCGGCGAGCATGCCCCTGGCCTCGCCGTCGTGGCAGGTCGCGGGCGTGCCGTCGGCATAGGTGACCCGCCACCACGGGATGTCGTCGCCGAGCAGACTCATCGCCCGCCCCACCTGGCGCGGACCCACCCCGATCTGCTTGCCGATATCGCCGTAGGTGGCGACCCGGCCGGGCGGGATGGCGGCGACCACCTCCCGCACCTGATCGACGAAGCTCATGGCAGTAAATGGAAGTCCAATGCGGGCCGTGACGGTAAGGCTTGCGGCCGACCGTTCACCGGACCGGAATCGGGTGGTGACCGCTGGCATGATCGGTCGTCGGACCGACCTGGCAGACTGATCAGGATGAAATCGGGTTTCCCGCGAACGGCCGCTCCTGCCCCGGAGGCACACCATGGGCT
>NZ_JBHXMY010000014.1:6268-27254 GCF_042720195.1 Nocardia sp. NPDC058497
GGCCGGTTGATCGCGGGGGCGGTACTGATGGCGCTGGTACTGGTCGCCGGGACGGCTGTCCGGGTGTGGCAGGTCGCGCGGATCGACGACTACACCAACGCCGACGCGATCGTGGTGCTCGGCGCCGCGCAGTACTCGGGCACGCCGTCGTCGGTGTTCGAGGCGCGGCTGTACCAGGCGTGGCGGCTCTACGAGGCGGGCGTGGCGCCGCGGGTGATCACCGTCGGCGGCAAGCAGGAGGGCGACCTCTACACCGAGGCCGCCTCGGGCAAGTGGTACCTCGAGGACAAGGGCGTGCCGAGCGAGGACATCCTCGCGGTGGAGACCGGATCGGACACCCTGCGCAGCGTCGAAGCGGTGGCGACCGAGATGCAGGCGCGGGGATTGTCATCGGCCGTACTCGTCAGCGATCCGTGGCATTCACTGCGGACCAGGACGATGGCTCGCGACGCCGGACTGGCCGCGTGGACCGCGCCGACCCGCACCGGACCGGCGGTCTACACCAGGGAGTCGCAGTTCCACGGCATCGCCCGCGAGACCGGCGCGCTGCTCTGGTACCAGCTCACCCATTTCTCGGCAGACTTCTCTTACACGGCGGGACAGTGAGATTCGATGACCGACAGCTACATCCCGCACGACCGGGAACGGATGGTCCACGAGCCGGGCAAGACCGCCTGGCCGGGCGCCGCGGGCAAGGGCCACCGCAGTGAGTTCTCCCGCGACCGGGCCCGCGTCCTGCATTCCGCGGCCCTGCGCCGCCTCGCCGACAAGACCCAGGTCATGGGCCCGCGCGAGGGCGACACCCCGCGCACCCGCCTCACCCATTCGCTCGAGGTCGCCCAGATCGGCCGCAGCATCGCCGACGGTCTCGGCGCCGACCCGGACCTCGTCGACCTGGCCGGCCTCGCCCACGACATCGGCCACCCGCCCTACGGCCACAACGGCGAACGCGCCCTCGACGAATTCGCCGACGAATACGGCGGTTTCGAGGGCAACGCGCAGAACCTGCGCATCCTGACCCGCCTCGAACCGAAGGTCCTCGACCCGGCGGGGGAGAGCGCCGGGCTCAACCTGACACGCGCAGCCTTGGACGCGACGCTCAAATACCCCTGGGGCAGAAGCGGTTCCGGCACCAAGTTCGGCGCCTACGAGGACGACCTCGAACGCCTGGCCTGGGTCCGCAAGGACGCGCCCGACCGCAAACAGAGCCTGGAATGCCAGATCATGGACTGGTCCGACGACGTCGCCTACTCGGTGCACGACGTGGAGGACGGCGTGATCGTCGGCCGGATCGACCTGCGCGCCCTGGCCGACCCGAGCGAACAGGCCGCCCTCGCCGAGCAGGGCCACGGCCAGCACCCCGACCAGTCGATCGACGCGCTCGCCGCCGCCGCCCAGCGCCTGTCCGAACTCGACGTGGTGGCCGACGCGGTGAACTACGACGGCACCTTCGCCGCCTCGGTCGCGTTGAAGCGGCTCACCAGCGAGCTGGTCGGCCGGTTCGCGACGGCCGCGATCGCCGCCACCCAGGATCACCACGGACCCGGCCCGCTGACGCGCTACGAGTCCGATCTGATCGTGCCGCCGATCGTGGCCGCCGAGGTGGCCGTCCTCAAGACGGTCGCCCTGCGCTACGTGCGCTCCGACCGCGGCCACCTGGCCCGCCAGCAGACCCAGCGCGAGCGGGTGCAGGCCGTCGCCGACCGCCTGCTCACCACCGCGCCCGCCCACCTCGACGACCAGATGCTGCCCTGGTGGAACGCCGCCACCGACGACACCGCCCGCGTGCGCGTGGTGATCGACCAGATCGCCTCCTACACCGAGAGCCGCTTCGAGCGCGTCGCCGCCTCGCTGGACTGCCGCTGAGCCGACCCGACTAGACTCACTCACTGTGGCCGGACGAATCCCAGATCGCGATATCGCGGCGATCCGTGAACGTGTCCGGATCGAAGATGTAGTGGGCGAGTACGTCGCGCTCAAGCGCGCCGGCGCCGACTCGATCAAGGGCCTGTGCCCGTTCCACGACGAGAAGTCGCCCTCGTTCCACGTGCGGCCCAACCACGGCCTGTTCCACTGCTTCGGCTGTGGCGAGGGCGGTGACGTCTACAAGTTCCTGCAGCAGATCGAGCACATCGGTTTCGTCGAGGCCGTCGAGCAGATGGCCGACCGCATCGGCTACCAGATCAACTACGAGGGCGGCGGCACCTCGGTCCAGCGCGACCGCGGCACCCGCTCCCGGCTGGTCGCCGCCAATGCCGCCGCGCACGAGTTCTACGTGGCGCAGCTGCGCGAACCCGAAGCCGAGACGGCCCGCAAGTACCTGACCGACCGCAACTTCGACGGCGCCGCCGCCCAGCAGTTCGGCTGCGGCTACGCGCCCGGCGGCTGGGACGTGCTCACCAAACACCTGCAGCGCAAGGGTTTCGAGTTCAAGGAGCTGGAAGCGGCCGGGCTGTCCAAGCAGGGCAAGCGCGGGCCGATCGACCGGTTCCATCGTCGGCTGCTGTGGCCGATCCGCAACCTTGGTGGTGAGGTGATCGGGTTCGGCGCGCGCAAGCTCTTCGACGACGACACCATGCCCGGCAAGTATGTGAACACGCCGGAGACGTTGCTGTACAAGAAGTCTCAGGTGCTGTTCGGGCTCGACCACGCCAAGCGCGAGATCTCCAGGGGCCACCAGGCCGTCGTCGTCGAGGGCTACACCGACGTGATGGCCATGCACCTGGCCGGGGTGAAGACCGCCGTCGCCTCCTGCGGCACCGCCTTCGGCGAGGAGCACCTGCAGGTGCTGCGCAGGCTGCTGATGGACGACAACTTCTGGCGCGGCGAGATCATCTACACCTTCGACGGTGACGCGGCCGGTCAGGCCGCCGCCTTGAAAGCCTTCAGCGGTGATCAGAGACTCGCGGGCCAGACCTACATCGCCGTCGCTCCCGACGGTCAGGACCCGTGCGAGCTCCGTCAGCACTCCGGCGACTCCGCCGTCCGCGA
The DNA here is from genome assembly GCF_042720195.1 of Nocardia sp. NPDC058497. Taxonomy (NCBI): domain Bacteria; kingdom Bacillati; phylum Actinomycetota; class Actinomycetes; order Mycobacteriales; family Nocardiaceae; genus Nocardia; species Nocardia sp. NPDC058497. The sequence goes on from NZ_JBHXMY010000014.1 coordinate 9,260, forward strand.
TCTGGTCGCGCGCCGAACCCCGCTCTACGAGTTCGTGATTCGCGGTCTGCTGGCCGAACACAACCTCGACGACGTCGAGGGCCGTGTCGAGGCATTGCGCCGCACGGTGCCCGTGGTGGCCCAGATCAAGGACAACGCGACCCGCAAGGGGTACGCCACCAAACTGGCAGGCTGGGTCGGCTGGGACGACATCCAGCTCGTCGTGCGCCGGGTGGGCGAGGAAGCCAAGAAGAACCGGATGGGCGCCACGCCTGCTACCGGAAAGTCCGGTGCCGCGGCGATTCCCGCGCCCCGCGTCGAGGAGAGCTCCTCGGTCCGGCCAGCCCCGAACGACCCGGTGCTGTTCGCCCAGCGCCAATCCCTCAGTGCCGCACTGCAATACCCCGGTATCGCGGGCGCGTCCTTCGACGCGATCGACACCGCCGCGTTCACCCACCCCGCCTACATCACGATGCGGATCATGATCGCGAAGGCGGGTGGCACCGCTGCCGGGCTCAGCGGCGCCGAATGGGTGGCCGCCGTCTCCGACCACACCGACGACCTGATGATCCGCGCCCTGGTCTCCGAACTGGCCAACGAGCAGCTGCCGGTGCGCTCCCAGAACGACATCCCGCGCTTCATCACCGGCATCCTCGCGCGCACCCAGGAAGCCTGGGTGGGCCGTCAGATCGCCGAGCTGAAATCGAAGCTGCAGCGACTGTCGGCCAGCGAGGAGCCCGACACCTACATGGCCCTGTTCGGCGATCTGGTGGCGCTGGAGCAGTACCGCAAGAGCCTCGCCGCCCAGGCGATGGGCAACGAGGGCTACGCGGCGGGCGCCTGAGTCAGCGGCGCAGCTGGTTGTTGCGCAGCTGGTCGTGCGGGATCAGCACCGTGGTGCGCTCGTCGATCGGCTCCATAGGCTCCAGCTTCGGCTGCGTGCTCAACTTGTCCGACAGCTTCTGCCGGCCCACCGACACCAGCTTCTTCGTCACCGGACTCCCCGTGACCGCCCGCGTCGCCGCACTGATCTGCTCGTAGCGCGCGCGCCCGGCCTTGGTGCCCAGCACATATCCGGCCGCTACGCCGATGATCAACCGCAGCATCTCCTGGAGCTCCTCCCACGTCTGTGTGCGGGCTCCATCCTGCCCCAGCCGCCCCACCCGTGTCGATCCGGCCACCCGTTGACGACACATCGTTATACGCCGCATGTCCGCAGGTAGCGGCCCGATTTGGGAACCTGCGATGCCATGCGCTAAAGTTTCATCTCGGTCAGCCCGCCAAGGCAGACCGCCTGAGTCTAACGGCTCAGGGCAATCCCCTATAGCTCAATTGGCAGAGCAGCCGACTGTTAATCGGCAGGTTTCTGGTTCGAGTCCAGATGGGGGAGCAGTAGAAGAGGTTCTCACCTACGAACGTTCGCGCGGGTGAGAGCCTCTTTTTTGTTGTGGCCGTGGCTGTTTCGGCATGTCAAGTTGTACGGAAAAGTGGTACAGTACAAGTATCTCGTACAAGGATGGGAATCCGATGACAGATACCGTGTCCGCCAGCGAAGCGCGGAACAAGCTGTTCCCGCTCATCGAAGAGGTCAACAACGACCGCACCGCGATCCACATCACCAGCAAGAAGGGCAACGCCGTCCTGCTGAGTGAGGACGAATTCAACTCGATGCAGGAAACGCTGTACCTGCTGCGTTCCCCTGCCAACGCGGCCAGGTTGGCGCAGGGTATCGCGCAAGCGGAGTCGGGGGATGTTGTGGAGTTCCAGCCCGAAGGGGACCGATGAGAGTCGTCTTCGTCAAGGTTGCTTGGGAAGATTACACACATTGGGTCAGTACCGACCGAAAGGTCGCAATCCGCATCAATCGCCTGATCGACGACATCGCCCGCGATCCCTTCAACGGCCTCGGCAAGCCTGAGCCGCTGCGAGGCGACAAGTCGGGTTATTGGTCACGTCGCATAGACAGTGAACACAGGCTGGTCTATTCGGTCTCGGGGGAGACTGTCACGGTCGTGCAGGCTAGGTACCACTACTGAACTCCCGATCACCGTGCTGGCGCAGGGTTACCGCGCTGCGTGATCAGGGCGCCATCGCCTGACCGCCGCGGACCGCACGGTGACGTGCTCGCGCCGGTGCACTACGCTCGCGGGCACGAACTAGAACAGGTTCTCGGGGTGGGGAGTGTGCGATGCGGGCAATGGAGATCGCGACATTGCGGGCGGCGGTAGTCGGTGCGGTGTTTGCGCTGGTAGCGGCGTGCGCGGGTTGGGCTATGGCAGTGCCGCTGCCGGAACAGGATTCGTTCTACGCCGAGCCTGTCGGTCTCGCGGACCTACCCAACGGGACGGTGCTCGCGTCCCGGGCGATCGAACCGGAGTCGTTCCTGCAGCCGCTGCCCGCGGACGCGTGGCAGGTGCAGTACAAGACGATCGACAATCATGGGACACCCCGCGCCTACATCGCGACAGTTCTCGTACCGCAGGGAGAATGGACTAGAGACGGTCCGCGTCCGCTCCTGTCGTACCAGGTCGCCGAAGACGGTGTCGGCGCGAAATGCGCACCCTCCTACGCGCTGCGCGGTGGGATCGACGGCGTCCCGAGCAACGCGTATTCCGAGACCGGCATGATTCGGATTGCACTGCAACAAGGTTGGGCCCTGGTCGTACCGGACTATCAGGGGCCTGACTCCGATTTGTTCGGTGCCGACGGGTATGTCCACGGCGTGCTGGACGGTATTCGCGCTGCCAGAGCGTTCGCGCCGGCGGCTGTCGACCCCGCGGCGCCGATCGGCATGTGGGGATACTCCGGCGGGGCGCAGGCCACCGCTATCGCCGCGCAAGCGCACAGCACCTACGCCCCGGATCTTCCATTGACAGGTGTGGCACTGGTGACAGGTGTGGCACTGGGCGGGGTGGTCGCTGACCTGGAGGCCACCATGTCCGGTTTCAGCGGTGGAGTCGCCGGTGGGGGCGCTGTGGTCGGCCTGGTGGGGTTGAACCGGTCCTATCCGGAAGCCGATGTGGCTCAGTACCTCAACGAATCCGGCCGCAGGATGTTGGCCGCAAGCCAGGCCGATTGCCTGCTCGACGCCGCTCTCGCGTATCCCTTCTCGATGCGGCGGCGCTGGAAGCCTGGCCTGGATCGATCACGAACAACACCGAATCGAGCGAGGTGGTGCGGATGGCCAGTCCTTTGTTCCGCCCGGGCGCACCCGGCGTGCCCGTGCTGGTCTACCACGCGGTCGCTGACGAATTCGCGCCCGTAGACGCGGCGCGGGCGCTGGCCGGAAAATACTGCGCCGCTGGGATTCCGGTGCAGCGAGTCGAGCATTCGTTCGGCGAGCACGGCACCGAAGCCATGGTGGGACTACCGACGGCCCTGACCTATCTGGCCGACCGATTCGCCGCGAAGCCGGCGGCAAGCACCTGCTGAACGGCGACAGGACTCGCTGTGCAAGCTCCTGACGGGGCGGAAACTCCGATCCGACGTGGGCGCCGAGGGTTGTCAGCGTCGCTCGGGGGATGATGGTGCCGGGTGTGGTGGTGTCCTCCTGACCCACCGACCGAGGAGGCGTGGTCCGGCTCGATAGGTGCAGACATGAGCTACAGTTCCGACTCCGGGAATGGGTTCGGGCGACCGACGGCGGGAATCGAATTCGGCGCCGTGGCTGCTTTCGCCGCCGCGTGGGAAGCCGATGTCCAGCCGCCGCTCATCGCCGACTACCTGCCGGGCGCACGCCTGGATGCGCTGATCGAACTGATCCGGATCGACCTGCGGCATCGGTGGCTGCGCCGACCGGCCGCGACCCGCCCCGACGAACCCGCCGCGGCCACACCCAGGCCCAAGCGGCTGCGCGAATACTGTTCCGAATTTCCCGAGCTGACGCGGGATCGAATTCCGGCCGGTCTGGTGTACGACGAGTTCGTGATCCGCCGCCACAGCGGCGAACGCGTGGATCCGGGTGAATATCTGCGGGAGTACCCCGAGCAGGCGGTGCAGCTGCGCGAGCTGCTCAACGCCGACGACGAGGACCACAGCACCCGGCGCGGCGACCCGGAACTTACCGCCGCGACCTCTGTCGATTCGATCACCTCGCCGGGGGATGCGACCCGCACTGCCGCCGACCCCCGCACCGCCCACGGCACGACCGGGACCCAGGCCACCGGCCTGGACCGTATCGTGATCGGCGATCGCATCGATGATTTCGACCTGCTCACGGCGCTGGGCAGCGGTGCGTTCGCGCGGGTGTTCCTGGCCCGGCAGCGCTCGATGCAGCGGCTGGTCGCGGTGAAGATCTCCGCCGACCGCGGCACCGAACCGCAGACCCTGGCCCAGCTCGACCACGACTACATCGTGCGAGTCTTCGATCAGCGGCTGCTGGACGAGCCCGACCTGGACAGGGAGCCCGGTGAGCGTCGGCTGCGGCTGCTGTATATGCAATTCCTGCCCGGTGGCACCCTGCTGGGCGTGTTACATCGGGTGCGGGCCACCCCACCGGACCAGCGCAGCGGACAGCTGCTGCTGGACGCGGTCGACGCCGCGATGGCGGAGAAGGCCGAGATCCGGCCGACCGATTCCACCGTGCGCGCGGAGATCGCGAGGTTGTCTTGGCCGGAAACCGTTGCCTGGCTCGGGCGCAGGCTAGCCGAGGCGCTGGCCTACGCGGACGCGCACGGCGTGCTGCACCGTGACGTCAAACCGGCCAATGTGCTGCTCACCGCGGAGGCCGTGCCGAAGCTCGCCGATTTCAACGTCAGTTTCAGCCGCGACCTCGACGAGGCCAACCCGGTCGCCTACTTCGGCGGCACACTGTCGTACATGGCGCCCGAACAGCTGGAGGTGTGCCACCCCGGCTACTGCCGGTCCGTCGACGATCTCGACACCCGCGCGGACATCTATTCGCTCGGTGTTGTGCTGTGGGAACTTCTCACCGGCGCCAAGCCATTCGACGACACCACCACGGGTGAACACAGCGATGCCGCCACGCTGGCGGACATGGTGCAGCGCCGTCGCGCCGGGGTGGATCCGGGCGCGCTGGAGCGGATTCCGCCCGACTGCCCGGCGGGGCTGCGCCGGGTGCTGCTGATGTGCCTGGCGCCCGAGCGTGACCGGCGGTGGGCTGGTGGTGCTGAACTGGCCCAGCAGCTGGAAGTGTGCCTGGACGAGCGCGCCCGCGACCTGGTCGACCCGCCGCCGTCCAGCTGGCGGCTACGACTGCGGCCGTGGCTGATACCGGTGGTGTTTCTGGCCGTGGGCGTCCCGAACGCGCTCGCATCGGCGTACAACATCGAATACAACCGGACGTTGCTCGTCGAACGGCTGAGCCTTCCGGCGCAGCACATGTGGTGGATCGCCGCAGCCCTGACGAACGCGGTGTTCTACCCGTTGGGCATCGCACTGATGCTGTACATGTCGCGGTATCTGCTCATCGCCTCGCGCGGCCTGCGCCTAGGCCGGGAATACGACCCATGGGTGCTGGCCCGGGCACGATCGGATGCCCTGTTGTTCGGCGATCGTGCTGTGCTGGTGGTGTGTTCGCTGTGGGGCCTGTCGACGATCATTTTCCCGCTCGCGATGCACTTCACGACCAAAGAGCTCACCGGACAGGAGATCCTGCATGTCCTGGGCGGAGTGCTGGTCTGCGGTGCGATGGCGGTGGCCTACCCGTCCTTCCTGTTGACGTTCTACATGGTGCGCTGTATCTATCCGGTGTTCCTCCCGCACGGCGACATCACGGCGGTCGATGCGCTGCACCTGCGCCGACTCGGCCGCCGCTGCACCGTGTATCTCGCGGTGGCGGCGGCGGTGCCGCTGCTGGCGATTGCCGGGGTGACCTTGCTTCCGTCGGACGACATTCCGTTGGTGCTCCTGGCCGTGCGGGTGCTGTGCGTCGGCGCGACCATTGCCTTCATCGTCGTCTACGTGCTGTTCCGGGCGATCGAGGCCGATCTGAGGGCGCTGCGACGTGTTGTGGATCCGGTCGGCGGACAGCGGGAGCCGAACGCTGCCAGTCGACTGTGAGCGCACACGTGATGCGCGGCGCACCAGTGCTCAATCTGCTTGGAAGCTACTTGCCAGCCTCGGTGAGGTCCACGACAGCCGCGCCGGCAGCATTGCTCTGCACCGACGCGATCCCCTTACTTGCCTGCCATGACCACCTCGTTCCACACCATCGGGAAACGCGTATCTGACAAGGTTGAACGCCGCAGATTCGTGCCCTCGGCGGGCGCGTCGAGGATGGGATGTTCCCCGTCTGATGCGCGCCGAGCCGAGCAGGTCGAGACGGAGCGGGTACTGACCGCATGGCGCGTCATCATCGCGGTACCCGTTCAACGGTGCCCGGGCACGAGCCGAGCGCGAGACGTGGGTCGGTGCGATAGCGTCCCACCGCGTGGACGGAAGCCGTCGAGGGCGATGCCCTACTGTGTCGGCAAGGCTGGATGTCCTCCTGCGCTCGGGCGGGGGTCAGTGCGGTTTCCCCACGCGCACAAGCGATTCGAACAGCCGGACGTGACGAGTCCGGCGTGACCAGCGTGTCGACAACCTCCTGTCTAGGTCGGCCCGTAGCCGGGCTGCCCGCCTGGCCGACGTGCGCGGTCCAGCACCGCATCGGGGGCGAATTCCTTGGTGCGCGGCACATTTCGAGACACTAGGGCTATTGCGACCGATCGGTCAAGTATGCAACACTAGCGATCCGCCCCGGGAGCATGGACCCCGGAGGGCTTCGCTGCGGCGATGCCCTCCGGCGGCGTTGCGAAGGGGGCATGGACCCCTGATCGCGGCTCGATCGGACCTGCCGCTGGTCCCTCGGTCGGGGTTGCCGGCGTGGTGCTACTGGACGGTTGACAAGCTCGAGATCGTGCAAATACTGTTCGGTAACCATGAATCCTGTGCTGTCGTACGAGAATCCGAGAGGGATCATTGTGTCAAACCACGTCCCCGTAGCGTAGGTAGTGCGGACGCACCTTGTTCGGGTACTACTCCCTCTTACGCGCGCCTCGATCGCCTGGCACGCTCCCGTAGCGCTTCGGTTTTCAGCGTCGCTCGCTGATCAATTGCTCTACTGAGCCCGGCGGCGCTGCTCGGTCCAGTCTTGAGCCTGGCCTGCACATCGCCGTGGGCATTGTGCTGTGGCCTCGACCGCGTCGAAATCCGTTATGGCTAATCAAGAATCGTCTGTTCAGAAATCGAATTTATGGTGACGGGGGGTCACAGCGTGCACTGAGGAAGGATGTTCAGAGGTGACCCGATCGGCCTTTGCTGTCGCTATCGTTGGCATGTCCTGCAGAATGCCGGGCGCGGCCGATCTCGACAGTTTCTGGCAGCTGCTCAGGGAGGGGCGCGCTGCGATCGGCGCAGCGCCGCCGGCCCGGGAGCACATCACCGAGCGGGCCGGATTCGTCGACACCGCAGGGCAGTTCGACGCGGACTTCTTCGGTGTCTCGCCCAACGAGGCGCGGTCCATCGATCCGCAGCAGCTGCTGGCGCTGGAGTTGAGCTGGGAGGCGCTGGAGGACGCGGGCCTGGCGCAGACTGCCCGCGATGCCCGGCGGTGTGGGGTGTTCCTCGGCTGCACCGGTGGCGATTTCGCCGAAATCATTGCCTCCCAAGGCGGCCCGGGCGTCAGTCGCCACTCGCTGTGGGGTGTCGGACGCGGCATCATCGCCAACCGGGTCTCGAACTATTTCGGTTTCGGCGGCCCGAGCATCGTCATCGATAGCGCCCAGGCATCTTCGCTGGTCGCGGTGCATCTCGCCTGTGAGAGCCTGCGCAGCGGCGAGAGCGACGTGGCCATGGCCGGCGGGCTGAACCTGATTCTGTCGCCGACGAGTGGTGAGCGTATCGAGCAGTTCGGCGCGCAGTCGGCGCTCGGCGCGTGCCACACCTTCGATGCGCGGGCCGACGGGTTCGTGCGCGGCGAGGGTGGCGGCGTGGTGGTGCTCAAACCACTGGCGCGGGCGCTCGCCGACGGCGACCGGATCCATGCCGTCATCCGCGGCAGCGCGGTCAACACCGGCAACGAACGCCGAGTGCTGAGCGCCCCGAGCCGGGACGCCCAGGCAGCGGCGATCCGTGACGCTCTGACCGCGGCAGGTGTCGAGGCGCCGTCGGTGCAGTACGTCGAATTGCACGGCACCGGGACACCCGCCGGTGATCCGGTGGAGGCCGCCGCGCTCGGCGAAACCTACGGCATGCGCCGGGACGCGCCGCTGGCTGTCGGATCGGTCAAGACGAATATCGGGCATCTGGAAGGCGCTTGCGGTATCGCGGGCCTGATCAAGACCGTGCTCTCGCTGAGTCACCGGGAACTGGTGGCCAGCCTGAACTTCGAGACACCGAATCCGCGAATTCCGCTCGAGGACCTGGGTCTACGGGTAGTGACGGGTTCAGAGCACTGGCCCGCGGCCGATGTGCGCAGGGCCGGTGTGTCGTCGTTCGGTATGGGGGGATCGAATGCCCACGTGATCGTGGAGGAGGCGCCCGCCGTCTCGTCCACCACGTCCACGGGCGACGGCGCGGGCGGTGCGGTGCCGTGGGTGGTGTCGGCCCGCAGCGAGGGTGGCGTGCGTGCGCAAGCGGCTCGGTTACGAGAGTGGCTGCTGCGTCGTCCGGAGCTGGATGTGGTCGATGTGGCGCATTCTCTGCTGACCACCAGAGCCCACATGGAGTGGCGCGGCGGTGTCGTCGGGCGGGATCGAGCGGAGTTGCTGGCCGGCTTGGCGGCCCTTGCCGACCCGACCGCGCCCGCCGTGGCCGTCGAGCCGGCCACCGCGCGGGCTGAGCAGCGGCGGATCGCGTTCGTCTTCCCGGGGCAGGGCAGCCAGTGGGAGGGCATGGCGCTGGGGCTGTTGGATTCCGGCGGGGTGTTCGCGGAGTCGATCGCGGAATGCGAAGCGGCGCTCGCGCCGCACGTGGACTGGTCGCTGACGGCGGTGCTGCGCCGCGAAGATACCGCGCCCTCGCTGGATCGCGTGGATGTCGTGCAGCCGGTGCTGTTCGCGGTGATGGTCTCACTGGCCCGGATGTGGCGGGCGGCCGGGGTGCGGCCGGACGTGGTGATCGGCCACTCCCAGGGCGAGATCGCCGCCGCCTGCGTTGCCGGTGGACTGTCGCTGTCCGATGCGGCGCGTGTGGTGGCTCTGCGGTCGCGGGCGGTCGCCGATGAGCTGGCCGGACAGGGCGGTATGGCCTCGATCGGACTCGGCGCCGATGCGGTCCGGGAACGATTGTCGGCGTTTGGGGATCGGCTGTCGTTGGCGGCGGTGAATGGACCGGCGCAGAGCGTGATAGCCGGTGATGTCGCGGCGATGGAGGCGTTTCTCGCCGACTGTGCCCGAGATGGCGTGTGGGCCCGCCGGATTCCGGTCGATTACGCGTCGCATTCGAAGGTGGTCGAGCGGCTGCGTGATCGGCTGCTCGGGGAACTGGCGCCGATCCGCCCACAATCCGGTTCGGTGCCGTTCTTCTCCACCGTCTTCGCCGACCGGCTGGATACGGCGAAACTGGATGCCGAATACTGGTATCGGTCGTTGCGGGAGCCGGTTCGATTCGCCGATGCTGTCACGGCGCTGATCGGGGAAGGCGTCACCGGATTCATCGAGGCGAGTCCGCATCCGGTGCTCACGATGGGTATCGGCGTCACCGCCGAGGCGGCCGGTGCGGCCGATGGGGTATCTGTTGTCGGGTCGTTGCGGCGGGGTGCGGGCGGCCGGGAACAGTTCATGGCGTCGCTGGCACAGGCCCATTGCGCCGGTGTGCAGGTGGATCCGCACGCGTTGGTCTCCGGTGGGACGCGAGTCGACCTGCCGCCATACGTGTTTCAGCGTCGTAATTTCTTGCCTGGTGTGTCGGTCACTTCCGGTGTTGTCGTTGCCGCGGCCGAGAACCATGTTTCCGAGGGCGGAATTTCCGAGGGCGGCGAGCAGACCGGAACTTGGGACAACGGCCCGTTGGCACTCGAACTACTGGCAGTCCCCGAATATCAGCGCGACACAGTCGTTCTCGATATCGTGCGCGAGCATGTCGCTGCCGTACTAGGCCACGAGTCGGCCCGATCAATTCACCCCGACCTGCCGTTCACCGAGCTCGGGTTCGACTCCGTCAGTGGCGTGGAGTTGCAGAACCGGCTGATGCGGGCCACCGGTGTGCCGCTGCCGAAGACGCTCATCTTCGACCACCCGACCGCGACCGCGGTCGCGGCGCTGCTGGGGGCGAGGGCCACGGGGACCGACCGTGGGCAGCGGCGGGTATCGCGGCGGATGACTTCGGACGAACCGATCGCGATCGTCGGCATGAGCGCCCGATTCCCGGGCGGTGTGCGGTCCGCCGAGGATCTGTGGGACCTGGTGGCCGCGGGCCGCGATGTGATCGGCGAATTCCCGACCGACCGCGGCTGGGACCTGAACCGGCTGTTCGACCCGGACCCCGACAAACCGGGCAAGGTCTACTCGCGCCATGGCGGATTCCTCGGCACCGCAGGCGATTTCGATCCGAGCTTCTTCGGCATCAGCCCTCGGGAAGCGCTGGCGATGGATCCGCAGCAGCGGCTGTTGCTCGAAACGGCATGGGAAGCCCTGGAGGACGCGGGCATCGACCCGACGTCGTTGCGGGGCAGTGATACCGGCGTCTTCGCCGGTGCCTGCTCGTCGGGATACTCCGGCCGGGTGACCGGTGACCTGGAGGGATTCCGGCTGACCGGCACGTCGCACAGCGTCATCTCGGGTCGTGTCGCCTACGTGTTCGGCCTGGAAGGTCCGGCGGTCACGGTGGATACGGCGTGCTCGTCGTCGCTGGTGGCGTTGCACCTGGCGTGTCAGGCGCTGCGCCAGGGCGACAGCTCGCTCGTTCTCGCCGGTGGTGTGACCGTCGCGGCGAGTCCGTATCTCTACGTGGACTTCTCCCGGCAGCGCGGCCTGGCACCGGACGGTCGTTGCAAGGCGTTCTCGGCGGCCGCCGACGGCGTGGCGTGGTCGGAGGGTTCGGGTGTTCTTGTGCTCGAACGGCTTTCGGACGCTCAGCGGCTCGGCCACAATATTCTGGCCGTCGTTCGCGGTAGTGCGGTGAACCAGGACGGCGCGAGCAACGGTCTGACCGCGCCGAACGGTCCGTCGCAGGAGCGGGTGATCGCGCAGGCCCTCGCCAGTGCGGGGATCTCGGCGGCCGATGTGGACGCCGTGGAGGCGCACGGTACCGGCACGGCTCTGGGCGATCCGATCGAGGCACAGGCTTTGATCGCTGCCTACGGACAGGATCGCGGCGATCGGGAGCCGTTGCGGTTCGGCTCGCTGAAATCGAACATCGGCCATGCCGTCGCCGCCGCGGGCGTCGCCGGTGTGATCAAGATGGTTCAGGCGATGCGGCACGAGCGGTTGCCGCGAACGTTGCACGTCGATTCGCCGTCACCGCACGTAGATTGGGCTTCGGGTGCCGTGCGTCTGCTGACTGAAGCCGAACCGTGGACCACGGCTGAGCGCGTGCGCCGGGCGGGTGTGTCGTCGTTCGGAATCAGCGGCACCAATGCGCACGTGATCCTCGAAGAAGCACCTGCCGCGCCGGTAGCGGCTGCCGAGGGCGACAGCGACGACGACGCGGGGCAGCCGTCGAGCATCACCGTGCCGCTGATCCCGTTGCTGGTGTCGGGTAAGGGCGAGGCGGGACTGCGCGCGCAGGCCGCCCGGCTGCGTGCGTGGTTGTCGGAGCGACCGGAGATCGACATCGCGGATGCGGCCCCTGCGCTGGCGACGTCACGGGCGCAGCTGGATTCGCGGAGTGTGATACTCGGTCGCGATCGCGACGAGTTGCTCGGGCAGTTGGCGAATCTCGCCGAATCGGGGACCGGCACCGGTGTCGTCGCGGGCGCCGTCGGTACGGGGAAGACGGCGTTCTTGTGCACCGGCCAGGGTGCGCAGCGGGTCGGTATGGGCGCCGGGTTGTCCGAGGCGTTCCCGGTGTTCGCCGACGCGTTGGACGCGGTGTGCGCCCAGTTCGATCCGGTGCTGGAGTGCTCGCTGAAGCAGGTCATGTTCAGCGGCGCCGTCGGCGGTACGGGTGCCACGGTGCTGGATCGGACGGAGTTCACCCAGCCCGCGCTGTTCGCCTTCGAGGTGGCGCTGTATCGCCTGCTGGAGTCGTTCGGTGTCACCCCGGACGTGTTGATCGGCCATTCGATCGGCGAAGTCGCGGCCGCCTACCTCGCGGGCCTGTGGTCGCTCGAGGATGCCTGCCGGTTGGTGGCGGCGCGCGGCCGTCTCATGGGTGCGTTGCCCGAGGGCGGCGCGATGCTGGCCGTCGCGGCGTCCGAAACCGAAGTGCACGATGTCGTCGCCAGGTATCCCGGCCGGCTGTCGGTCGCTGCGGTGAACGCGCCTGCGGCCCTGGTGATTTCGGGTGACGAGGACGCGATCGCCGAGATCGGGCCCCTGTTCGCCGAGCGCGGCGCGAAGACGTCGCGACTGCGGGTCAGCCACGCCTTCCACTCGCATCGGATCGAGCCGATGCTGGCCGAATTCGAGGCTGTCGCACAGGACTTGACGTACCACCGGCTGCGCCTGCCGGTGGTATCGAATGTGTCCGGTCAGCTGGCCGGGGACGAGATGACCGAACCCGCCTACTGGGTTCGGCAAGTGCGGGCCGCGGTGCGATTCGCGCCGGGTATCGAGACATTGCTCGCCTCGGGTGTCCGTCGATTCCTGGAAGTGGGGCCCGACGCGGTGCTGGCGGCGCTGACCCGGCAGACCCTGCCGGAGGGCGCGGAGTCGGTGGTGACCGCGGCCGCGCGGCGGGATCATGATGAGCCCCGGCAGTTCTCGACGATGCTTGCGCACGCGCACACATCCGGTGTGCGCGTGGATTGGACGCCACTGTTTCCGCGCCGGGCGATGCGACGAGTCCCTTTGCCCACGTACGCCTTCCAGCACCAGCGATTCTGGCTGCCGCCGCGTCCCGAAGCCACCGGCGACACCCTCGGCCACCCGTTGCTCACCGGTGTGGTGCCGGTGGCCGGTAAGGACGAGTTCGTCTTCACCGGCCGGTTCTCGCTGCCGACCGACCCGTGGGTCGCCGACCATATGACCTACGGCACCGTGGTACTGCCGAGCGCGACCCTCGTCGAGTTCCTGCTCGTCGCGGGCAGCAGAATCGATTGCGGCGTCGTCGAAGAGCTGACCCTGGAGGCTCCGATCCTTCCGTCGGAGGACGACGAGGTCGAACTCCAGGTGTCCGTGGGGGAGCCGGACCGGGCCGGGCGACGGCAGTTCGGTTTCTATTTCCGGAAGTCGGGTCGCCGAGCGGGCGAATGGGTGCGCAACGCCAGCGGTGTACTGGCTCCTTCCTGGGATGGCGACGACGCTCTACTGGACCGGCTGCGGGACGAGGCATGGCCGCCGGTCGACGCCGAAACTCTGGACACGGCATGGATTCCCGAGCAGATCGCCCAGGGATCCGGACTCGAATACGGTCCGGCGTTCCTTGGTGTCGACGCCGCATGGCAGCGGGGTGGGACCGTCTACTCCGAGATCACCCTGAATACCGCTGCCGCGCCCGAACCGGAGCGGTTCGATCTGCATCCGGCTCTGCTCGACCTGGTGATGCACGCCGGGCTGGCCGGACTCGTCTGGCACGATCAGGACAGCGATCCGGACACCGGCCGGTTGCTGTTCCGCTGGGGCGGGGCGCGACTACACCAGCCGCTCGTCAAGGCCACGACGCTGCGGGTCATCGCCGTGGCGACCGGCCCGGAGACGATCTCCGTCGCGACCGTCGACGATGCGGGGCGGCCCGTGGTCTCCGTCGACGCGGTCGTCATGCGGCCGTACGACGTGAAGCAGATGCGCGGCACCCTTGCCGGGGATGACGCCGACCTCTACGACGTCCAGTGGACGCCCGCGGCGGCAGCGATACCGAGTGTGCCCGCGAACCGGATGGCCGTACTCGGAACGGCGCCGGTCGCCAGCATCGACATCTGCTATCCGAACCCATCCGAACTGGCTGCGGCACCGGTGATTCCGGATATCGTGCTCTGGCAACCGGAGGTCGGCGCCGACGATCCGGCGGCCGTTCGCGGTCACCTGGAAACAGTGTTGGCGACGGTGCGGGCCTGGCTGGCCGAAGACCGTCTGGCCGACACTCGCCTGGTCGTGCTGACCACGAACGGTGCCGCGCTGACCGGCGAGGCGCCGGATCTCGCCGCGGCGGCCGTCTGGGGCCTGCTGCGCAGCGCCCACACCGAATATCCGGGCCGGTTCGTCCTCCTCGACGCCGACCCGTCGGCCGCGCCCATGGCTGACCCGACGCTGGTCGGCGCGGTGATCGCGGCGGGCGAAGAGCAGGCCGCGGTGCGCGCGGGCGCGCTGCTCGTGCCCAGACTGGCGCGAGCGCGAGCCGAGCACGATGCCGAACCGGAAAAGGCCCACCCGTCACCTTTTGGCGTCGGCACCGTACTGATCACCGGCGGTACCGGCGGCCTCGGCGCACTCGTGGCTCGTCATCTGGTCTCCGCACACGGAGTTCGCCGCCTGCTGCTGGCGTCCAGGCGAGGTGAAACTGCCGACGGTGTAGCGGATCTGGTGTCCGAGCTGTCGGAAGCAGGCGCTGTCGTCCGGGTGGCGGCCTGCGATGTCGGCGATCGCGAAGCCCTGCGTGCACTCCTGGATTCGATCGAGGCCGATCATCCGCTGACCGGTGTCGTCCATGCGGCGGGCGTCCTCGACGACGGCACCCTCGCGGGCATGACGGCCGGGCAGCTGCGGCGAGTCTTCGACTCGAAGGCCGCCGCCGCGTGGCACCTGCACGAGCTCACTCGCGACCGTGACCTGTCGGCCTTCGTGCTGTTCTCGTCCGTCGCGGCAACGATCGGGACGGCGGGCCAGGGTAACTACGCGGCGGCCAACGCGTTCCTCGACGCGCTGGCACACCGCCGGCGAGCCGCCGGGCTGCCCGCGATCGCGCTGGCCTGGGGGCCCTGGAATTCCGCCGCCGGTATGACCGGTGGCTTGGACCGCAGTGCCCTCGTCCGCTGGGAAAGGCTCGGTCTGCACCCGCTCGGCAACGACGAAGGTCTCCGCCTGTTCGACGCGGCCACCGGCCGGGCCGCCGCACACCTGGCAGCGATCGGGTTCGACCCGGCGGCGCTGCGGCGCGAAGCGCGCGAGGGTGCGGTGCCCGCGGTACTGCGCGGCTTCCTGCCCCGCACCACAGCTCCGACCGCGGCCGCGTCGAGTTCGCTGGGCACCCGGCTGAGCCGGGTACCGGAGGCTCGACGCGCCGAGGTGGTGCTGGACCTGGTCAGGGAGCACGCGGCGGCCGTGCTCGGCCACGGTTCCGCCGAGGACATCGGTCCCGACCAGCGATTCGACGCACTGGGATTCGACTCGCTCGGCGGCGTCGAATTCCGCAACCGGCTGTCCGAGGCCACCGGTGTTCAGCTGCCGTCCACCCTGGTCTTCGACCACCCCACCGCCGCGGCGGTCGCCACCCTCCTGCACGCCAAGATCGCGGGAACGGAGTCCGGTTCCAGGACTGCCCGGGTGTCGCGTCGCGGACGCGTGGACGAGCCCATCGCGATCGTCGGCATGAGCTGCCGGTTCCCCGGCGGCGTCGCAACCCCGGAGCAGCTGTGGGATCTGGTGCGGTCGGGTACCGATGCCACCACGGAATTCCCGAACGATCGCGGCTGGGATCTCGAGCAGCTGATCGACCAGGATCCGGACACACCGGGGACGGTCTACAGCCGCGGCGGCGGATTCCTCGATGACGCCGGTGACTTCGACGCCGGATTCTTCGGAATCAGCCCGCGCGAAGCCCTGGCGATGGATCCGCAGCAGCGGTTGCTGCTCGAAGCGTCCTGGGAGGCATTGGAGCACTCCGGGATCGACCCGGTCACGTTGCGCGGCAGCGATACCGGCGTCTTCGCGGGCGCGTGCGCCTCGGGGTATGTCGACCGTGTCACCGGCGACCTCGAGGGGTACCGGCTGACCGGCACCACCCACAGTGTCGTCTCCGGCCGCGTCGCCTACGTGTTCGGCCTCGAGGGACCGGCGGTCACGATCGATACCGCGTGCTCGTCGTCCCTGGTGTCCTTGCACTTGGCGTGTCAGGCATTGCGTCAGGGCGAAACGTCGCTGGCCTTGGCGGGCGGCGTCACCGTGGCGGCGACCCCGTACCTCTCCGTGGATTTCGCGCGGCAACGCGGCCTGTCGCCGGATGGCCGCTGCAAGGCGTTCTCCGCGGCGGCCGACGGTGTTGCCTTCGCCGAAGGCGTGGGCGTCCTGGTCTTGGAGCGGCTGTCGGACGCGCAGCGGCTCGGTCACGACATCCTGGCCGTCGTCCGGGGCAGCGCGGTGAATCAGGACGGTGCGAGCAATGGCCTGACAGCGCCGAACGGTCCGTCGCAGGAGCGAGTGATCGCGCAGGCTCTCGCCAATGCCGGGCTCACACCCGCCGACGTGGACGCGGTGGAAGCGCACGGGACCGGCACTCCCCTCGGTGATCCCATCGAAGCCAACGCGTTGATCGCCGCCTATGGGCAGGAGCGTGGGGACCGGGAGCCGCTGCGCATCGGATCGATCAAATCGAATATCGGGCACACCGTGGCCGCGGCCGGTGTCGGTGGCGTGATCAAGATGGTGCAGGCGCTGCGACACGAAACCCTGCCCAAGACGCTGCACGCGGACGAGCTGAGCCCGCATGTGGACTGGTCCGCGGGCGATGTCGAGCTGTTGACCGAGGCCAGGCCCTGGCCTGCCGGTGGGCGGGTCCGCCGGGCGGGTGTGTCGTCGTTCGGTGTCAGCGGCACCAACGCGCACGCGATCCTCGAGGAAGCGCCCGCCCCGCGGTCGGTCGTCTCGCGACCGGCTATCGACCATCCGCGCACGGTCGTGCCATGGCTGGTATCGGCCAAGAATGAGACCGCCCTGCGAGCACAGGCCGCGAAACTGCAGCAGTGGCTGGTCGATCACCCCGACGCCGATCCGGTGGAGGTGGCGCATCTGCTCGCCACGACACGGACGCAGCACGAGTCCCGGGCGGTGATCGTGGGCGGTGATCGCGACGGACTGCTGGCGCGGCTGGCGACGCTCGCCGCCGGATCTTCCTCGGCCGGAGTGGTTTCCGGCATGGCCGGCTCCGGGAAGACCGCCTTCCTGTTCACCGGTCAGGGCGCGCAGCGGGTCGGTATGGGCGCGGGTCTCGCCGAGGCCTTCCCAATATTCGCCGCGGTGCTGGACGAGGTGTGCGCCGAGTTCGATCCGCTGCTGGGTTGTTCGCTGAAGCAGGCGATGTTCACCGGGCACCTGATCGACGATCAGGGCGTGGCCGCGGAGACCGGGATTCTGGATCGGACACGGTTGACCCAGCCCGCGCTGTTCGCGTTCGAAGTGGCGCTGTATCGGCTGCTGGAGTCGTTCGGGATCGTCCCGGACGTGGTGATCGGGCATTCGATCGGCGAACTGGCCGCGGCGTATGTGGCCGGTGTGTGGTCACTGGAAGACGCCTGCGCGCTGGTCGCGGCGCGAGGCCGGCTGATGGAGGCGCTGCCGGAGGGCGGCGCGATGCTCGCGGTCGCCGCAACCGAGACCGAGGTCGGCGCGGCGATCGCCGGATTCGGTGATCGGGTGTCGGTGGCAGCGGTGAATGCGCCTGCGGCCGTGGTGGTGTCGGGTGACGGGGATGTCATCGGCGAGATCGATCGGCGGTTCACCGAGCAGGGGCGCAAGACGAGCCGGTTGCGGGTGTCGCATGCGTTCCATTCCCCTCGGATGGAACCGATGCTGGCCGAGTTCGAGACCGTGGTCGCGGGAGCGACTTTCCATGCGCCACGGATTCCCTTGGTGTCCACCGTTTCCGGTGAGACAGCTGGTGACGAGATCCTGGATCCGGGTTACTGGGTGTCGCAGGTGCGCGCCGCGGTGCGTTTCGCGCCCGGTGTCGAGACGCTCGTGACCACGGGCGTGCGCCGGTTCCTTGAAGTCGGACCCGACGCGGTGTTGGCGGCGATGACGCGGCACACGCTGCCCGCGGA
>NZ_JBHXMY010000015.1:0-20831 GCF_042720195.1 Nocardia sp. NPDC058497
TGCTGAAGGTGCTCGATCGCACCCACACGCCGGGGCGTGCGGTCGCCGCCGCGAAGGAAGCCAGGGCTGCCGGGTTCGAGCACGTCAATCTTGACCTCATCTACGGCACCCCCGGCGAGACCGATGCCGATCTGGACGCGAGCCTCGATGCCGTGCTGGCCGCCGGTGTCGACCATGTCTCGGCCTACTCCCTGATCGTCGAGGACGGAACCGCCTTGGCGCGCAAGGTCCGTCGCGGTGAACTGCCCGCCCCCGACGACGACGTCCTCGCCGGCCGCTACGAACGCATCGACACCCGCCTGGCCGAGGCGGGCCTGTCCTGGTACGAGGTCTCGAACTGGGCCGCGAACGATGCGGCCCGCTGCCGCCACAACCTCGGCTACTGGGACGGCGGCGACTGGCTCGGCGCTGGACCGGGCGCCCACAGCCACGTCGGCGGCGTCCGCTGGTGGAACGTCAAGCACCCCGCCCGCTACGCCGATCGCGTCACCCTCGGCGGCCTGCCCGCCGCGGGCTGGGAAGCCCTTACCGACGACGAGCGCTACACCGAGCACCTCATGCTCACCGTCCGCCTTCGCACCGGCCTCCCGCTCGCCACCCTCGCGCCGACGGCACGCCCCGCGCTCGACCGTATCCTCGCCGACGGACTCGCCGAGATCACCGACGATCACCTGGTCCTCACCGACCGGGGCCGTCTCCTCGCGGACGGCGTGGTCCGCGACCTCCTCTACTGATCCGCGAAATATCGGTTTCCACGCCGCGGACACCGTGGCACGATGCGCCGCGTGTCCACATCCCGAAGTGAGCTGGTGCGCTGGCAATTCGACCTGGTCTGGTCGCTGTTCGAGTACCACCTGGAGCGGTTGTCGCCGACGGACTTCCTGTGGGAACCGGCCGCGCCGCACTGGACTCCGGCTCGGCCTATCCGTGGCCTGCCGACGCCGGACTGACGATCGCTCATCTGGTCTCCTGGGTCGATGCCGAACTGATGAAGAACGTGGCAGAAATCGGTCAGCTGCGGGTGCTACGGGCAGCGGGAGCCGGGTCGCCTGACACCGATTCGTGACCCGAATTTCCGGGTCGGCGAGTGCCCGGGGCCACATCGATGATCGCCCGGTCAGCGTCATGAGATGACGTGATGCACACCTCACCGAGGGCACGTCGCACCGGGGTCGCGAAGTGGAAGGTTCGGCGGGTTCGGGGTCGAAGATAACGATTAGGGGCGTAGGCTTCGACTCGATCCTAGGGAGCTATATGTCCACCGAACGGCACATCACCCTCGTCCACGAGCAGAGCGAATTCGCTGAAGCACGCTCTGCGGAGAAGGCGGAGAACGCGCGGCAGTGCGCGGTCGCCGCTCGCACGGTCGCGTCGCATTCCAACGACGCGGAAGATTGCGTATCGCTGCTGGCGATGCTCGGCCTGGATGCCCTCGCGGGCAAGCAGGTGGGCGCCGCCTCCTCCGCCGCCCGGAGCTGACCCGGTCTGGGCCGCCCGCCCGGGCGGCCCTCGCCGGTCGCTCGGATCGACCATGCGGGCGCGGTGCCCTCGGCTCGCTGACCCGGTCAAGCCTGAGCCGTGGCTCGGTGCTGCGCGCCCGGCTAGCCACCGTCCCCACCTCCGATCACGCCCCCGCTGACCGTCGGTCGCGGATTGCCAAGCAGTGCATCGGTATTCGCCTGTGTGATCAGGTAGTCCGGAAGCACACGCTCGGCGTCGCTGTCCGGTGCTCGCCCAGCGCCAGGCAATACGGCGCAGTGGAACAGTCGATCGACCATGCGGGTCGGCGACGTCGCGCTCGGTGAGTTCGCCCCGATGACCGGCCCTGTCGCGCCCGGCACACTCCGCCCGGCACCTGGCCGCAGCTCTTCTGCATCGTGCGGCGGCAGATAGGGAATGCCCCGGGCTGATTGATCACTCGAAGCTGTCGGTGCCGCAGTCCAGGCGGGTTGCGCGCCGCCCGGATGCGCCGACCCATTGCGGCCCACCGATGTCATATTTGGGTCCACCGCCGGAGCGTCCGCCCCCGCGGCAGCACTCGGCAATCCAAGGCCCCCGATCAGTGCCGAGGCTGGAGCCGGACTCGTGGCGACCGTGGGCATCGTCGTATTGCTTGCCCTCACCGAGCTGTCACCCGGCACCGCCGAGCTTTCACCCACCCCCGCCGAGCTGTCGCCCCACCCCGTTGAGTCGCCATGTGGCCCCGCCGCGTCATCCGACCCTGCCGAGTCACCGTCCGGCCCCACCGAGTCAGCCGACCCCGCCCCCGCCAGGCCACCACTTTGTGCCGAGCCGTCATCGGATGTCGCTGCGCCTCCGCCCAGGGCAGTAGTAGCAACGCCTTCCGAGCTGCTCGTGGCAGGTCTGAGGTCAGCTGCCTGGGGCGAGTGCGGTGAGTCCAAGGTCTTCACCTGCGCGAATTCACCCTCGACGCCACCGCCTGAATGCTCGCCGAAGATCTCGGCCGACCTGCCTCGCCGCAACAGCCGATCGTCGGAATCCCAACTAGGAACTCCCCGCCGACTCGGCATGGGCAACACCGGAATCCGGGCATCCACTTCGCCGAACGGCGCCACATACCGCTCACGCATCGCGAGACGCGCGTCCTCCAGTGCGGCGGTGGCCGCACGATGCGACTCCGCCTGACCCGTCACCAGCAAGGGCGGACCCACCTCGGCGGCGACGACCTGTTCCGGGATGGCGTACTTGGTCGCCACGATCGCGTCGGCCGCAGTCCGAACCAGGCCGGAGAACTGGTCCAGAACAGCGGTCAGCGCCCGAGCTTCCGCGGCATAGCTGTCGACAGCCGCACTCGAGGCATCAGCGGCGGCGCCGGACCACCCCGCCGAGTCCCGCATGGCCCGTTCGAAGGCCGCCAGCCCGTCCTCCCACAAGCGAGCGATTCGCGCGAACTTGTCCGCCTGCGCGACAGCATCGGTCACCTCGAGCGGCGCGAAGGCCGCGGCGATCTCCCGATGACGCCAACTCCGCGCATTCTCACCACCACCCGGAATGCCACGCGGCTCATACGCGGTCACGGCGCGGTCTCCAGCAGATCATGGTGTCCCGCAGCCGATTCCACGGACCTGAGCTGCCCGGCCCACTCCTCGTCCGCGAGCATCATCCGATTCCACACCACCCGATGCGCCGCACGGATACCGGCGACAACGCGCGCATGCTCCGCCATCACCGCACCGATGCTGTTCCCCTCGCCGCCGGCCTTCGTCCGCAACCGCGCCACCACCGTGGCGCCGGATATCAGCCGCGCATCACCTTCGCCCAGCCCCCAATGCGCCTGATCGCCGATCTCCCGGGCCAGCGCCCTGATCTGGTCGATCACCCGGAGAAACTCCGCACACCCCCGGTCGAACTCGGCGAACTCCGCCGGATCCAGTGCCACCACCGTGGCAGCTGTGCTCTCGTTCTGTTGCATCACAAGCCCCTCCCCACCCGCCGCGGACAGCTGAAAAACGCTGGTAAACAGTTGAATCAGTGCCGAACGTACGCCGGTGCCCAGAGCGCGGCCAGCCCCTGTCTGCCACTTGTGGATAAACCGCGGCCTGTGGATAACCCCGCCCACAGCAGCGATGTGAGCGGGCGCGCCGGGACCGGACAATTAGACTGGACAACGAGACGCTCCGAGCGTCCGCGTGCGAGTCTGTGCGGCGAACACAGCAGCACACGCGGGCCGATGACGTACCCGGCACGAGCGAGGAGGTGGGGTCGATGGCGTCGAGCACCGAGGATCGGCGGTTCGAGGTCCTGCGAGCGATCGTCGCGGACTACGTCGCCACCAAGGAACCGATCGGCTCCAAGTCGCTCGTGGAACGGCACAGCCTCGGCGTATCCAGCGCGACCATCCGCAACGACATGGCCGTGCTGGAAGCGGAGGGGTACATCACCCAGCCGCACACCAGCTCCGGCCGCATCCCCACCGACAAGGGGTATCGCGAGTTCGTCGACCGGATCGCCGAGGTCAAGCCGCTCTCGGGCGCCGAGCGCCGCGCGATCATGGAGTTCCTCGAATCCGGGGTCGATCTCGACGACGTCCTGCGCCGCGGTGTGCGGCTGCTGGCGCAGCTGACCCGCCAGGTCGCCGTCGTCCAGTACCCCACGGTCTCGGCCTCGATCGTGCGCCACATCGAGGTCGTCGCGCTCAATCCGGCCCGCCTGCTGCTGGTGGTGATCACCGACACCGGCCGGGTCGACCAGCGCATCGTCGACCTCGGCGCGGTGATCTCCGACGACGATCTCGCCGCGGTGCGCGGCCTGCTCGGCGGCGCGATGGACGGCAAGCTGCTGTCGGTGGCCAGCGCGTCGGTCGCCGGCCTGCCCGAACAAGCGCCTGCCAAGATCAAGGACGTGCTCGTCCGCGTCTCGACGGTGCTGGTGGAGACGCTGGTGGAGCATCCCGAGGAGCGGCTCGTCCTCGGCGGCACCGCCAACCTCACCCGCAATGTCGCCGACTTCGGGTTCCCCGGCTCCCTGCGCACGGTGCTGGAGGCGCTCGAGGAGCAGGTCATCGTGCTGAAACTGCTCGCCGCGGCGCAGCAGCCCGGCCAGGTGATGGTGCAGATCGGCGAGGAGACCCAGGTCGAGCAGATGCGTGGCACCTCGGTCGTTTCCACCGGCTACGGCGCGGCGGGCGCCGTCCTGGGTGGCATGGGTGTGCTCGGCCCCACCCGGATGGACTACCCGGGAACCATGGCGTCGGTGGCCACCGTTGCCCGGTACATCGGAGAAGTACTCGCGGAAAGGTGACGGCGGGCCGGGAACGGCCAACCCGCACTGTTAAGGTCGATACTTCGGCCGGTAAAGTTGAGTGGATTCGACTAAAGGATGCGCCCGGCGCTCGGCTGGACCACAGCGACCAAGGACTAGAGAACTCAAGTGGCACGGGATTACTACGGACTGCTCGGCGTCGGCAAGAACGCCACCGACCAGGAGCTCAAGCGCGCCTACCGCAAGCTGGCCCGCGAACTCCACCCCGACGTGAACCCGGACGAGGCCGCCCAGGCCAAGTTCAAGGAAGTCTCCACCGCCTACGAGGTGCTGACCGACCCGGAGAAGCGCCGGATCGTCGACCTCGGTGGTGACCCGCTCGAAAACGGCGGCGGCGGAGCCGGATTCAGCGGCGCGGGTTTCGGCGGTCTCGGCGACGTCTTCGAGGCGTTCTTCGGCGGCATGAGCGGCCAGGGCGGTGGCGCGCGCAAGCCGCGCGGCCGCGTGCAGCCCGGCGCCGACTCGCTGATCCGCACCCGGCTGAGCCTGGCCGAATGCGCGGTCGGCGTCACCAAGCACCTGACCGTCGACACCGCCATCCTCTGCGACATCTGCCAGGGCGCGGGCACCAACGGCAACTCCAAGCCGATCCGCTGTGAGACCTGTGACGGCGCCGGTGAAGTGCAGTCGGTGCAGCGCTCCTTCCTGGGCCAGGTGCTCACCTCGCGGCCCTGCCCGACCTGCCGCGGCGCGGGCGAGACCATCCCCGATCCCTGCCACAAGTGCGGTGGCGACGGCCGCGTGCGCGCGCGTCGCGAGATCGCCGCGCCGATCCCGGCCGGTGTCGCCAACGGCATGCGCGTGCGTCTGGCCGCTCAGGGCGAGGTCGGCCCCGGTGGTGGCCACGCCGGTGACCTCTACGTCGAGGTCGTCGAGCAGCCGCACGACACCTTCGTCCGCGACGGCGACGACCTGCACTGCACCGTCCGCGTGCCGATGGTCGACGCGATCCTGGGCACCACGGTCGTCGTCGACACCATCCTCGACGGCCCGACCGAGCTGACGATCGCGGCGGGCACCCAGCCCGGCGAGGTCATCCAGCTGCGCGCCCACGGCATGCCCCGGCTGCGTTCGGGCGCCCGCGGCGACCTGCTCGCCCACCTCGACATCGTCGTGCCGACCAAGCTGGACGGCAAGCAGACCGACCTGCTGCGCAAGTTCAAGGGCATGCGCGACAAGGATCGTGCCGAGGTGATGTCGGCTCAGTCCGAGCACAACAGCGGCCTGTTCGCCCGGCTGCGCGCCTCCTTCAGCGGACGCTGACCCGGTGGCCGCGACGGTCTTCTACCTCGACGAGGTACCCGAACCGGGCGCCGTCGCGGTCCTGGACGGTCCGGAGGGCCGCCACGCGGCGACCGTGCGCCGGATCAGGGTCGGCGAGCCGATCACCCTGTCGGACGGACACGGTGTGCTCGCCGAATCGGAAGTCGTTGCGGCCCAGAAGGACCGGCTCGAACTCGCGGTACGGACGCGACGGGTCGCCACCCCGGTGACCCCGCAGGTGACCGTGGTGCAGGCGCTGCCGAAGTCGGATCGCTCCGAACTGGCCGTCGAGCTGATGACCGAGGCGGGCGCCGACGTCATCGTGCCGTGGCAGGCCGCGCGCTGCGTCGCGAACTGGGAAGCCAAGGCAGCCAAGGGAATCGAGAAGTGGCGGACCGCCGCCCGCTCGGCCGCCAGGCAGTCCCGGCGCGCCTACATCCCCGAGGTCGCCGACCTGCACCGCACCCGCGACCTGCTCGATCTGGTGCGAAAAGCCAAGGCGGACGGCGCGATCGTCGCCGCGTTGCACGAATCCGGCACGGGCAAGTTCACCGAGCTGCCGCTGGCGCAGACCACCGACGTGGTCCTGATCGTCGGCCCCGAAGGCGGCCTGGACGACACCGAACTGGCCGCACTGGCCGAGGCGGGCGCCGACATCGTGCTGCTCGGCCCGACCGTCCTGCGCACCTCGACCGCCGCCGCGGTGGCCCTCGGTGCCCTCGGCGCCCTCACCGCACGCTGGTAGTTCCCGGACCCGGCTGTGACCTGCGATCACCGGTCGATCGCGGTTCGGCCGATCCCGCCGTTATTCCCTGGGCGGTGTCGGTGCCGCGCGTTAAACTGGGCTCATCGAACACACAGTCGAGACCGGAAGCAGGCCATAGGCACTTTTGAAGAACTCAGGCGAGATCGGCGACCCCACCACCAACCCCGTAACAGGCATCGGCGCAGGCGGAAACAATGCGGGTCCCGCGGCGCGCACAGTGCGTTCCAGCATCGAACTCGCCCCGGAGTCTGTCTTCCCGTTCCTCGGCTCGGCCGACCAGAACCTTCGTCAGCTGGAGAAACTGCTCCCGGCCGACATCCATGTCCGCGGCAACACCGTCACCATCACCGGTAAGGCCGGCGATGTGGCACTGGCAGAGCGCGTCATCGAGCAGCTCGTCGCGCTGACCGGCCGTAATCGGGTGATCACTCCGGAAGCAGTCAGGCACACCGTCTCGATGCTCACCGAAGGGTCATCGGAATCCCCGGCCGAAGTGCTGAGCCTGGACATCCTGTCCCGTCGCGGCAAGACCATCCGCCCCAAGACGCTGAATCAGAAGCACTACGTCGACGCGATCGACGCCAACACCATCGTCTTCGCCATCGGTCCCGCCGGTACCGGCAAGACCTACCTGGCGATGGCCAAGGCGGTGCAGGCCCTGCAGTCCAAGCAGGTCAACCGCATCATCCTGACCAGGCCCGCGGTCGAGGCCGGCGAGCGGCTCGGCTTCCTGCCCGGCACGCTCAACGACAAGATCGACCCGTACCTGCGGCCGCTCTACGACGCGCTGCACGACATGATGGACCCGGAAGCGATCCCCAAGCTGCTCGCCTCCGGTGTCATCGAGGTCGCGCCGCTGGCCTACATGCGTGGGCGCAGCCTCAACGACTCGTTCATCATTCTCGACGAGGCGCAGAACACCACGGCCGAGCAGATGAAGATGTTCCTGACCCGCCTCGGCTTCGGCTCGCGGATGGTCGTCACCGGTGACATCTCGCAGGTCGACCTGCCCAACGGGCAGCGTTCGGGTCTGCGGGCCGCGGCGGAGATCCTCATCGATATCGAAGACATCCACTTCTCGGAGCTCACCAGCGCCGATGTGGTGCGGCACCGGCTGGTCTCCGACATCGTCGACGCCTACGACCGGTACGAGTCCGACACCCGCGCGGTGCCGGGTCCGCACTATCCGGGCAACCGGGCGCAGCGCCGCGCGGCCGGTCGTCCGAACCGCGGGTAACTCACGCCGTGCTCGATGCTAATCGGGGCGGGCCACGACCAGAGCTGGCCCGATGCCGCTCCCGGCGGCGTCGGGTCGGCACCGTAGGCTGAACAGGTGAGCATCGAGATCGCCAACGAATCGGGCATGGACGTCCCCGAAGAAGACCTGGTCAGCGTCGCACGTTTCGTGATCGGCCGGATGGACGTGCATCCCGCCGCCGAGCTGTCGATGGTGCTCGTCGATCTCGACACCATGGCCGACCTGCACGTGCGCTGGATGGACCTGCCCGGCCCGACCGATGTGATGTCGTTCCCGATGGACGAACTGGAGCCGGGCGGTCGCCCCGACAGCCCCGAGCCCGGCCCGTCCATGCTCGGTGACATCGTGCTGTGCCCGGAGTTCGCGATGGGCCAGGCCCAGAAGGCCGGTCATTCGCTCGATCACGAGCTGGCGCTGCTCACCGTGCACGGCGTGCTCCACCTGCTCGGCTACGACCACGCCGAGCCGGAGGAGGAGAAGGAGATGTTCGCGCTGCAGGCCCAGCTCCTCGAGGAGTGGTATGTGAGCCTGCGCGAGGAACAGCGCCGCGCCGAACTGGCCGAGCGCGACGCCCAGCTACTCGGCAAGGCAGGTTTCACCGCACCGGGTGACGCACTGGGCCCCACGTGACCTCACTGACCCAGATCCTGCTGGCGATCCTGCTGATCGGGCTCGGCGGGGTGTTCGCCGGGGTCGACTCGGCACTGAACACGGTGTCGCGGGCTCGCCTCGACGACATGGTCCGGGAGGAACGCCCCGGCGCCGCGCGCTTGCGCAAGATCGTCGACGACCGCCCGCGGTACGTGAATCTCATGGTGCTGCTGCGCATTCTGTGCGAGATCACCGCCACCGTCCTGCTGGCCGCGGCGACCCTGGCACTGTGGACCGCAGGCACGGCACTGCCGGTCACCGCCGCGGTGATGGTGGTCGTCTCCTACGTCGTGATCGGCGTCGGCCCGCGCACGCTCGGCCGCCAGCACGCCTATTCGATCGCACTCGGCGCCGCGGTGCCGCTGCAGATCATCGGCGCGGTGCTGAGCCCGGTGAGCAGGCTGCTGATCCTGCTCGGCAACGCGATCACTCCCGGTAAGGGTTTCCGCAACGGCCCGTTCGCGTCCGAGATCGAGCTGCGCGAAGTGGTCGACATGGCCCGCGAGCGTGGCGTGGTCGCCGACGACGAACGCCGGATGATCCAGTCGGTCTTCGAACTCGGCGACACCGCCGCCCGCGCGGTGATGGTGCCGCGCACCGAGATGGTGTGGATCGAGGCCGACAAGACCGCGTCCCAGGCGATGTCGCTGGCGGTGCGCTCCGGGCATTCCCGGATCCCCGTTGTCGGCGAGAACGTCGACGACGTGCTCGGCGTGGTGTACCTGAAAGACCTTGTCCCGTACGCCGATCGCAGCCGCAAGGTGACCGTGCGCGAGGTCATGCGGCCCGCGGTGTTCATCCCCGACTCCAAGCCGCTCGACGATCTGCTCGACGAGATGCAGCGCCGCCGCAACCACATGGCGCTGCTGGTCGACGAGTACGGCGGCATCGCGGGTCTGGTGACGATCGAGGACGTGCTCGAGGAGATCGTCGGCGAGATCGCCGACGAGTACGACACCGACGAGACCCCGCCCGTGGAAGACCTGGGCGACGGCCGCTTCCGGGTGTCGGCACGGCTGTCGGTGGAAGACCTCGGCGAGCTGTACGGGTTCGATATCGAGGACTCCGACGTCGACACGGTGGGCGGTCTGCTGGCCCACGAGCTGGGTCGTGTCCCGCTGCCCGGCTCGAAAGTGACCGTGTACGGGCTGGTCCTGCGCGGCGAGGGCGGCGCCGATGCCCGCGGCCGGATGCGGGTGAACACCGTGCTGGTGCGCCGCGCGGCCGAGAAGAACAAGAAGACCGCGGCGGGCGCCGAGTCCGCCGAGGTCACCGTGCCCGACGACAACGGAGAAACCGATGAGTGAACTGGACGCCGAGGACAACAAACTGCTGGTGCTGGCGCGTGGCGCGCTGGGCCGCACCGGCGGCGCGAGCGGCGCCGCGATCCGCGACACCGACGGCCGCACCTACGCCGCGGGCGAGGTCGCGCTGACCGCGCTGCACCTGACCGCGTTGCAGGCCGCCGTGGCCGCCGCGATCTCCAGCGGCGCGGAGGGTTTCGAGGCGGCGGTCGTCGTCGGCGGTGCGTCCGACGACGCGGGTATCGCCGCGGTGCGCGAGGTCTCGCCGTCGGCCGCGGTGATCCGCACCGACCGCACCGGCGCCGTCCTGAGCGAGGTGCACGGTGGCTGACAAGGAATTCCGTTCCGGCTTCGTCTGTTTCGTCGGCCGCCCGAACACCGGCAAGTCGACGCTGACCAACGCGCTGGTCGGCACCAAGATCGCGATCACCTCCTCGCGCCCGCAGACCACCCGCCACACCATCCGCGGCATCGTGCACCGCGACCACGCCCAGCTGATCCTGGTCGACACCCCCGGCCTGCACCGCCCGCGCACCCTGCTCGGCCAGCGCCTCAACGATCTCGTGCGCGACACCTACTCCGAGGTCGACGTGATCGCCCTGTGCATCCCGGCCGACGAGAAGATCGGTCCCGGTGACCGCTGGATCGTCGAGCAGATCAAGATGATGGCGCCCAAGACCACCGTGCTCGGCGTGGTCACCAAGATCGACAAGGTGAGCCGCGACCAGGTCGCCCACCAGCTGATGGCGGTCTCGAAGCTGCTCGGCCCCGAGGCCGAGGTCGTTCCGGTGTCGGCGGTCAAGGGCGAACAGGTCGAGGTGCTCGTCGACGTGATCGCCTCGAAGATGCCCGAGGGCCCGGCGTTCTACCCCGACGGCGAGATCACCGACGAGCCCGAGGAAACCCTCATGGCCGAGCTGATCCGTGAGGCCGCGCTCGAGGGCGTGCGCGACGAACTGCCGCACTCGCTGGCCGTGGTCATCGAGGAGATCCAGCCGTACGAGGCGAACGAGGACATGCTCGAGGTGCATGCCCTGCTGTATGTCGAACGGCCGAGCCAGAAGGCGATCATCATCGGCAAGAACGGCGCCCGCCTCAAAGAGGTCGGCACCAATGCCCGCAAGCAGATCGAGCACATTCTCGGCACCCGGATCTACCTGAATCTGCACGTGAAGGTAGCCAAGGATTGGCAGCGCGACCCCAAACAGCTGGGGAAGCTGGGCTTTTGACCGTTTGAGCGTCGGCGGTACGGGGTATCGTTCGGCGAATACGCCGACAGTGCCCGGCGTGCTCGCTGATCGCCCGGGGAGGCCGTCGAAGTGCCCGATGCCAATGATGTCGGCAAGCTGCTGGAGTTGCTGCGGGCGCTGGAGATCCCCGACACCAAACCGCGGGTGTTGCGTACGCTCCTGCGCGGGCGTCGCACGCTGCCCCGGCCGATCGTCGAACTGGTCGGGGTGCAGGGGCATTCGGCGCTGGTCGCAGACCTCTACAGCTGGCTGAGCGAATCCGGTGGCAGGCGCGCGACGCCGCGGGCCAAGATCGATCTGCACGCGCCCGATCTGCCGCGCACCGCGCTCACGCCCGACCTCTCCGCGGTCAGCGCGCACGACGATCAGGAGATCGCCGGGCACTGTCTGCCGATCATCCAGCAGCTGGTGGCCGGTTTCGCCGCCGACGACACCGCGATGGGCGCGATCAAGTTCCCGCGCTACCGCACCGCCGACTGGCTGACGCGCCAGCGGGTCACCAGCGACGAGTCCGAGGCGCCCGACGAGTTGCGCCGCAGGCTACCCAAGCTGCTGCGCAGCGGATCGCCGACCAGCCGCTCCGACACCGCGGAAGGCGTTGCGGGCGACACGATCTCGCGGGTGGTCTTCGGTGTGCTCGCGCTGTGGCCGGTGTTGCGGTTGTGGCTGTGGGTGTCGGGTCGCATCCCCGGCATGTCGAAGGTGACCAGGTGGTTCCTGCACCAGCGCTACCTCGCACCCGAATTGTCGGGCAGCTTCCTGGGTTTCGCGTCCCGGCTCACCGCCTCGCACCGGGTCGACGAGAACGAGGAACAGGTCGCCAAACTCCTGATCCACGCGTTCCTCGAGGATCTGCGCGACGCCTACCGGCGCCGGATCTGGCGGCCGTCGAGCTGGCGGCGCACCGCCTACCCGGTGGCGCTGCTCGGCGGCCTGGCCGAGGGTAGTGACGGCGCGCGAATCCTCACCTGGGTCAACGAGATCAGGAACGAGACCGGCCATTTCGATCCGCTGGTGATCGTGGCCTTCCGCGACGAAGGCCCGAACCGCGAGGTCGGCGAGCTCGGCCACATCGGTGAACTACGCACGCTGCGCACCCTGGAGAGCCTCGCCGAGCAGCCATCGGCACAGCCGCCGGATCCGCTGCAGACCTGGCTGCGCGAGATCGACAACCGGCGCACCCATCGCCAGACCGACGCCTGGTTCCTGCCGCTGCGCGCGCTGCTGCCCGCCGACACGCCGCCGCGGATCAGCGACCCCCGCTTCCGTGGGCTGGCCCTGCCGCCCGCGCCGCCGATGGCCGCGCGCAGCTGGTTCGTCGGCCTGTGCGTGCTGATCCCGATCGTGCTCGCCATCGGCGCCGCGCTGGTGTACTTCCCGCCGCTGCGCAACGCGCCGTGCTCGCAGTGGCCGTGGACCGATGGCGTGTCGGTGAGCCTGCGCGACGGCGAATGCGTCGGCTACAGCGACAACACCGCGCAGCTGTTCGCCGACGATCCGGAGCTGACGGCGATGCAGCGCGAGGTGTTCCGGCTCAACACCGCGGCCGCCGAGGCACGCGAGAGCAATCCGAACCGTCCGCTGGTCTCGCTGGTGTACTTCGCCGGGCTCAGTTACGCCGATACCAATGTGCGCTATCCGCACGCCCAGGTCGAGGAACTGGCCGGGCTGGCGGTGCAGCAGCGCCGCGCACTGCTGGCCTCCGACGAGTCGGAACCGTTGCTGCGCATCATCATCGCCAACGGTGGCTCGGATATGCGACAGGCCGGATGGGTGGTCGACCATCCGCTGCGCGCGCTGGTCGCCGACGATCCCAGCGTGCTCGGCGTGGTCGGTATCGACCGCAGCACCGACGAGACCCGCAGGGCGATCACCCGGCTCGGCGAACTCGGCGTGCCCGCGGTGGCGACAACCCTGTCCGCCGACGGGCTCGAGCAGGCCTCGCCGCTGTATTTCCAAGCGGCGCCGAGCAATACCGTGCAGGCGCGACTGATCGCGGACTACGTGCAGGGCGCGCGTGCGGCCAACGGCACGCCCCGCTACGACAAGGTGATGATCTATCATCCGGAGTCCGCCGACGATCTGTACGTGACGAGCCTGGTCGCCGACCTGCAGGCCGAGCTCACCACCCGCGGTGTCGCGCAGGAGAGTCTGAGCTGGCGCGAACAACAGCAGCTCTACCGGTTCCCCGCACCATGCGAGACCGACGGCTTCGACCGGCGCACCCTGCTGTTCTTCGCCGGCCGCAACGACGATTTCCCGACCTTCGCCAAATCGGTCAGCCGCGGCTGCCTGAGCGGAGCGGGCCCGGCGATCCTCGGCAACGACGCGGTGACCCGGCTGATCACCGACCCGAAGGCCACGGCCGCCCTGCCCGCGAATCTGACCGTGCGCTATGTGTCGAAGGCGGCGCCGGTGATGCTCGGCGGGGCCGATTGTGTCCGCGGCATCGGCAAACTCGGCAATCAGCCGGTGCCGTTCGAACACGAGCAGCTGTGTGTCGAACTGGCCGGACTGATCGAGGATCTGCGCGGCTACCCGGAACTCATCGACTACCGGCCGACCTGGGCGGGAGACCGCACTGGCCTCGCGTTCGACGTCAGCGGATTGTTCCTGCAAGCCGTGCGGAGCAGTCGCAGTGTGCTGGCCGACCTGCCGCCCAACCGGACCGCCATCGCGGTGCAATTGCGCGAGAGCGACTATCGCGGCGTGACCGGCACTCTCGGCTTCTCGACGCGTCGCGTCGCCGACGGATCATCGATCGCGGTACTGGTCACCACGGCTGTCGGCGGGCCGGCCCCGCAGCGTTGCCTGCTGATGTTCCCGCGCCAGACCGGTCAGGACGGCTGTCCGGCAGGCACGAAAAGCGATCTCGAAGGCTGGACCGAACCGGGCCGCTAGTCCGCGTTCGCTGGAATTGGTAAATCGTGCGGTCCGATTCGTGCTGTTATAGTCGCTCGGGCATGACTGGAACCCAGCGGTTTTCGGTCGCTCTAGCGGGCGGACCGATCACCGCGTCGCTGGTCCGGACATCTGCCGGAAGGGTCCCGGCAGCGCTGTGACACGTGGGAGATCGGGCGGGTGAGTATTGCCGAGGGTGCCGAGTTCGCCGGCTATCTGATCGAGCGGCGGCTGGGTGCCGGTGGAATGGGCACGGTCTATCTGGCGCGCCACCCGCGGCTGCCGCGCCACGACGCGCTGAAGATCCTCGCCGACGACCACGCCGCGGACACCGAGTTCCGGGCCAGGTTCCTGCGCGAAGCCGAACTCGCTGCCGGACTGGCCCATCCGAATCTCGTCGCGGTGCGTGATCGAGGCGAGACCGACGGCAAGCTCTGGATCGCCAGCCAGTACGTCGCCGGTTCCGATGCCGCCGAATTGATCCGGCGCGCTCCCGCCGGGCTGGACTGCGCGCGTGCGGTGCACATCATCGGCGAGGCGGCGCGCGGGCTCGACGCGGTGCATCGCGCCGGGCTGCTGCACCGCGACGTCAAACCGGCCAATCTCCTCGTCGCCGAGGAGCCCGGCCGTCCCGACCGTGTCCTGGTCACCGACTTCGGCATCGCGCGCCGAGCCGAGGACACCGCGACCTTGTCCGCGGAGGGCGGCCTCACCGCGACGCTGTCCTACGTCGCACCCGAACAGCTCGCGGGCGAGCGCGTCGATCTGCGCGCCGATGTCTACGCGCTCGGGTGCTCGCTGTTCCAATTGCTGACCGGCACAGTCCCGTTCCCTCGGCAGACCGCCGCGGCGGTGATCTACGCACATCTGCACGAGCCGCCGCCGCAGCCGTCTGCGGTGCGCCCCGGGGTGCCTGCAGCCTTCGACACCGTCATCGCGACAGCGATGGCGAAGGACCCGGCGCAACGATTCGCCTCGTGTGGCGAGCTGGCGGCGGCCGCGCGCGAGGCGATAGCCGGCCCGCCGATGACATCGACCATCGGACCGGCACCGGTCGCGGCAACGCAGGACGGCGCGGTTCCGCTCGGCACGTCGGGGGCGACGACCGGTGATACCCCGGTGCAGATCGCGGAGCCAGGGGTGCACGGTGGCGCCGCGCCGAGACCGCCCGAAAGCCCGGCAACTCCCGCATCGGGTGTGGGCGAGGGCAATTCCTGGCCGCCGGCCCCCATGATCGACGCCGATCCTTTCACCGCGGCGCTGCTGCGGCGCCGGACGCCGTTGGGCCGGCTGGTCCGCCGCCGTGCGTTCTGGGCGGTGGCGGCGGTCGTCCTCGTCGGTGTCGTGACGGCGGCGGCCTTCGGCGTCACCGGTCGCGGCGCGGACGCGGCGTCGAGCGCGCAGGTCACCACGTCGCCGCCCCCGCTGCCGCCGGCGACCGCCTGGGGTGTCTACAGCTTCATCGCCGACACCTTCCCCGACCTGTTGCCCGGCTATCCGTACGGCGTCGGCTATCAGGAGATGACCGGCTGCTACCTGATCGACGACAAGGGAAATCGGGTTCCGACCGACACACTCGCGCCCCTGGCTCGGATGCGCTGTGAAGGCAATCGTGACCCTGCGGTATCGGTGACCCTCGTGTGCAACACCGACCGGTCCCTGATACTGGTGCCGCCCAGCACGGACAAGGTGGAGGGCCACGAACAGTGGGGCCGTGCGTCCGGAAGCGGAAACCTGTACTGGGGCAGCAACCACGGTCTCGACCTCGTCGACGTCGGTCATCTGTCCGTCTACTTCGACGAGGCCGCCCGGTCGTTCTGCCGGGTCGAGGTCATCGGTGGCGCCGACGGCGCCGAGCTGCGCGAGAGGTGGTGGGCCGATGCGCCGCTGTGATTCCCGCGTGGCCGGCGGGCTGCTCGGTGTCGTCCTGCTGGCCGCCGCGGTGGCCGGTTGTCAGGTGCCAGGGACGCCGGAGCCGGTCCGTGTCGACCTCGCGGCGCTGGATTACGGGAACTACCAGCATGTTCCGCTGACGCCGCCGCCGGGCACCGAGTACTCGGGCCGGGTGCTCGAGTCGATCAGGATCGGCGAGGTCATGGTCAATCCGGCCAAAGCCGATTCCGCGCTGTCGGTCTCGCCCCTGGCCAAGGAGGCGGTCCCGCTGCCGACGCCGGCCAAGGTGTCGGGCGTGCTGTCCGAACAGGCCCGTGCCGTGCTCACCGAACACGGCATGCTCGCCGGGTTCCTCGTCGCGGGGACCGACACGGCCAATGTCCGGCAGCTGACCGTGCTGGCGCTGCGCATGCCGAATCCGGACGCGGCGAGCAAGGCGGCAGCAGCGCTGGACGCCACCGACGCGGCGGTCAGCGCCGACAACGTCGCGGTGCAGATCCCGAAATATATAGCGGCCAAGGCGCATTGGCGGCCCACGGTGGCAAGCATGGCGGCCACCGTCGCGCACGGTGCGTTCGTGGTGAGCGTGCTCGCCGTCCACACCACCCCCGATGCCGCGGCGCTGACCACCCTGATCAGCAGTGCCTTCGACGCGCAGCTGCCCGAGCTCGACCGCTTCGTCGCGACGCCGCCCGAGCGCTTCGCCGAGCTGCCGATCGATCCCGAGGGCATGCTGGCCCGGATGGTGCCGGAGAAACTGGGGCGCTGGTCGGCGCCCGCGGTGGTGCTGGTCGACCCGGACAACATCGCCGGCGGGAAAGCGGTACTGCACCCCAGGGGAGTCGTCTACGGCCCCAACGCGACCTATCTGTTCGGTTCCCGCCAGCAACGGACCGCGGAGGACGCCCTGGCACTGATGGGCTTCGACGGACTCAAGCGCTACCCCGACGCCACCGAGGCGCGCCGGGCCTACCAGCGCAGCGCCAAGAACTTCGCCGACCTGCGTCCGGTGCCCGGTCCCGCGAACATCGAGGACATCCGATGCAGCGACACCGGTCCGGACGGGAAAGAGCCGAACGTCCGCTACGTGTGCGCGCTGCTGCACGGCCGCTATGTCGCCACGATCTTCGCGCCGTCCGAGCAGCAGATCCGGCAGAAGGCCGCCGCCCAGTACAGCCTGCTGGAACTGGCCGGATGAGCGCGAACCTGCGCCCGGGTGCGGTCTTCGCCGGGTATGTGATCGAGCGCGTCCTCGGCAGCGGGGGCATGGGCACCGTCTACGCCGCGCGTCATCCGCGGCTGCCGCGCTGGGATGCGCTCAAAGTGCTCAGCGACACCCACAGCGCCTCCGCCGAATTCCGGGCCCGGTTCGTCCGGGAGGCCGAGCTGGCGGCCCGGATCGACCATCCGAATGTGGTGGCGGTCCACGATCGCGGGATCGACGACGGCGCGCTGTGGATCGCGATGCAGTACGTGGCGGGCACCGATGCCGCGTCGATGCTGCGCCGGGGCCTGCCCGATCCGCGGCTGGCACTGCACATCGTCACCGAAGCCGCCGCGGGTCTGGACGCGGCGCACCGCGCCGGACTACTGCACCGCGACGTGAAGCCGGCCAACCTGATGCTGGAATCGCGGACGGGCGAGCCGGACCGGGTGCTGGTCGCCGATTTCGGGATCGCCAAGTCCGGCACCGACGGCACGGCGCTCACCGAGGCGGGCGCGTTCCTGGCGACCCTCGCCTACGCGGCACCGGAGCTGATCCGGCTCGACGCCGTCGATCATCGCGCCGACCTGTACTCGCTGGGCTGCACGCTCTACGAGTTGCTCACCGGCCGTAAGCCCTTTCCACGCGACGTGGCCGCCGCCGTCGTCAACGCGCACCTGACCGCGCCGCCGCCCCGGCCCACCGAGCTGAACCCGCACCTCCCACCCGCCATCGACGCGGTGATCGCCCGGGCGATGGCCAAGAATCCCGACGACCGGTACTCCAGTTGCGGGGCACTTGCCGCCGCCGCGGCCGCGGCATTCGGCATGCCGGTGGCACCGACGGCCCGGGCCGGGCAACCTGACGCGGTGATGACGACGAAGCCGCCGGCCGGGCATCCCGGCGGCTCACCCGAGGCAGTCGTGCCGAGCGGTGCACCACGCGTGCAGAGCGATGCGCCAGGAGCTTCGAGCGGTGCGCCGGGAGGGTTGAGCGCAGCGTCGGGCGCTTCGCGAGGCGCGCACAGCGTGCAGAGCGGTGCGCTGGGTGTTGGGGCCCAAGGTGCGCAGCAGGATTGGGTCGTGCCCAGTCGCGGCGTGCCCGCTGACGGACGGCGCCGGCGGGGGTTTGCGGCTGTCGGAGCAGCCGTCGTGATCACCACCCCCCTGATAGCGACAGCGATAGTAACACATTACCGGGAAGTGGCGACCAAACCCGAGGTCACCGCGACGTCGGTAGCTCCAACGACCACCGCCGAATCACCCTGGAAGGCCCACGAATACATCGTGCGGGCGTTCCCCGAGCTGCTCCCGAAGTCTCCGTTCGCCGGTGGCTACCAGGGCATCCGGTGCGCCGCGATCGACAAGGACTACGACCCGGTTCCGCTCGACCAGCTCGGCGACGTGGGCACCCTCAGCTGCAACGGCAACCGCGATCCGGTCCAGCGGATGACGGTGGCCTGCAAGGGCAATCGCGCGCCGACCGACGCGGGCAGCTTCGCCGATGCCTTCGCGACCAGGGAAGAGGCGTGGGATCGGCCGTCCGGGCGGGGACGGATTGTCATCCAGGATATCCCCGGCCGCGATCCCGGCACCGTCGCCGGTGCGCTGAGCATCCAATTCGACGACACCGCCCGCAACTTCTGCCTGATCATCGTCATCGGTGGTGCGAACGGCACCGATCTCTACGACAACTGGTTCGTGAACGCCCCGCTCTGACTCACCACCACTGCGCCGGCCGGTGCCTCTCCCAGTGCAGTTCCGATTCCAGCTGCGCGGCCAGCGAGATCAGCATCGGCTCGGTGTTCGCGGTGCCCATCAGCTGCGCGCCGATCGGCAGCCCGGTCTCGGTGAAACCGGCGGGGACGTTCACGCTCGGCCAGCCGAGCACATTCCACGGCCAGGTGTAGGGGCAGGCGCCGGTGATCAGGTTGTTGGTCGCGCCGACGCCGATGCCGTCGATCTCCTCGGCGCGCGGTGCGGGGGTGGCGGTGGTCGGGGCGAGCACCAGGTCGTAGTGGTCGAAGAACGAGCCGATCTGCTTGTGCAGCAACGGTTCGAGGCGTCGCGCCGCGGCAAGCACCGGTCCACCGAGCACCCGGCCGACACGGGAGTTGGCGGTGGTCCGCGGGTCGACGATCGCCTCGGGCATCGCCCGGTGCACCCGGTGGATCCCGGCCATCGAACGCGGCAGGAACGACGCGCCGATCATCAGGCCGTAGTGCAGATCGGCCACGGTGACGGTGTGCCCCAGCGCGCGCAATGTCTTCGCCAGCGCGTGCACCGCCGCCGCGATCTCCGGGTCGAGCGCGGTCTTGGTCGCGGTGAACGGAATACGCAGGGAGAGCGCGATTCTGAGCTTGCCGGGATCGCGCCCGACGGCAGCGCTCGCGTCGATCGGCGCCGGGGTGTGCAGGTCACCATTGTGCGGCCCGGCGGCGACGTCGAGCAGCAGGGCAGCGTCGCGGACCGTCCGGGCCAGCGGCCCGTTGACGGTGAGCCCGTAGAACGCCTCGGCGTGCGGCCAGGTGGAGATGCGACCGCGCTGCGGCTTGATCCCGACCAGGTTGTTCCACGACGCGGGGATGCGCACCGAACCAGCGCCGTCGGAACCCAGTGCGGCAGGGACCAATCCGGCCGCGACCGCCGCCGCTGAACCACCCGATGAACCACCGGGAGTGCGGGTGCGGTCCCACGGATTGCGGGAGTGGCCGAAGGCATCACCGCTGGTGAACGGCAACTGGCCCAGCTCACAGGTATTGGCCTTGCCCACGATCACCGCGCCGGCGGCGCGCAGCCTGCGCACCGATTCGGCGTCCTCGGCCTTGGGCACGAACTCCCCACCGCAGCCGAAAGCGGTGACCTCACCGGCGATATCGGTGTCGTCCTTGACCGCGATCGGCACGCCGAGCAGCGGCAGCCGCGCACTGGCGGCCAGCCGCGCGTCGGCTTCGGCAGCCTCCCGCAGCGCTGCCTCGCGGCGGACGACGCGGAAGGCGTTGAGCGTCGGCTGGGACGCCTCGATCCGGTCGAGCGCGTCGGTAACCGCCGCGACCGAGGAGAAGCGGCCGTCGGCGATCGCCGTGGACAGTTCGGTGAGGCTGAGGTCGGCCGAGGACGCGACGCCGTCGGACACGGGCATGTGAGCTCCATCTCTGCAGGTAATCGGGTCGACCGTAGCGTGAAGCTGGTCACCCGTCCACATACCCTGGGTGGATTTCTCGGCTATAGACATACATACGGCATGTATGTAACAGTGGATAAGCCCAGCATCCGACCAGGGGAGGACCCCATGGGAATCAGCTCAGCACTCGGCCCGGCACGCGAGATCGCCCTGTCGTCCGGCCGCATCCGCTATCACGACACCGGCACCGGATCGCCGGTCGTGTTCGTGCACGGCCTGCTCGTCAACGCCGACATCTGGCGCGGGGTGGTACCCGGCCTCGTCGCCGCCGGACACCGCTGCCTCGCGCCCCCCAGGGCCCGCGGGGCGGCGTGGATACCCCTAGCCCCCGCCCGACGAACCCCCCCCCCCCCAGCGGGCCCGATAGCCCCGTGTG
>NZ_JBHXMY010000015.1:20841-26776 GCF_042720195.1 Nocardia sp. NPDC058497
CATTCGATCCCGATGCCCGACGCCGATCTCACGCCCACCGGCATCGCGGACCTGATCGCCGAGTTCCTCGACGCGCTCGACCTCACCGACGTCACGATCGTCGCCAACGACACCGGCGGCGCGCTCACCCAGATTCTGATGACCCGCCGACCGGAGCGGATCGGCCGCGTCGTCCTGGCCGCCGTCGACTGCTACGAGGTGTTCCCGCCGTTCCCGTTCGCCACCCTGCTGCGCGCGGCCGCCCTGCCCGGCGCGGTGCGCGCGGCCACCGCCGCCCTGCGCCTGCCGTTCGTGCAGGGGTTGCCCGTCGGCTTCGGCTGGGTGGCGAAACGCCCGGTGCCACAGGAGATCCGGAACTCCTACCTGCTGCCCTCGCGGCACTCGGCCGCCGTTCGCGACGACCTGCGCCGCTTCGCCGCCGGGGTGGACAACGAGGCGACGCTGGCCGCCGCCACCGAATTCGAGACGGTCGACCTGCCGGTCCTGGTCGTCTGGGCGCGCGAGGACAAGCTGTTCCCGATCGAGCTGGCCCAGCGACTCGTGCGCGATCTGCCACGGGCGAAGCTGGTCACCGTCGACGATTCCTACACCTTCGTGCCCGAGGATCAGCCGGAGTTGCTCGCCGAACTGATCGTGGAGTTCACTCGGCTGCATGCAGCGCCGTAGTCAGGAGGACCGCTCCCGCACCACCCGGGCCGCGCTCGAGCAGGCAGGCCGCAGCCTGTTCGCCGAGCGCGGCTTCGCGGGTACTTCCGCCGAGCAGCTGGTCGCGGCCGCCGGGGTCACCCGGGGTGCCCTGCACCACCACTACGGCGACAAGCGCGGCCTGTTCCTGGCGGTGCTCGAGCAGCTCGAAGGGGAGATCACCGCCGAGGTACAACGCGCACTCGACGCCACCGACCCCGGCGACATCTTGGCGGGCATGACCGCCGGCCTGGCCTGTTTCCTCGAAATCTGTGCCCGCCCCGAAGTTCTGCGCATCGCCCTGACCGATGCCCCCACCGTGCTCGGCTGGCAGGCGTGGCGCGAACTCGAGGCCCGCCACGGCCTCGGCCTCATCACCGACCAGCTCGACCGGGCGACTAGCGCGGGGCTGATCGCGACCGTCCCGGTCCCGGTGCTCGCGCAACTGCTGCTCAGTGCGATCGCCGAAGCCTCCCTCATCGTCGCCCACGCCGAAGACCCAGCCCGCGCCCGCCTCGAAACGCAGCAGTCGCTGCTGCTCCTCATCGCCGGCTTGCTCCGGCAGGGCTGACCCACCCACCGTGTCCGTGACCGCGGTGTCGGGCCGACGTGGAAGACTGGCCCCGTGCGGTTGTATCGGGATGAGGCGGTGGTGGTCCGTCAGCACAAGCTGGGCGAGGCCGATCGCATCGTCACGCTGCTGACCAGGCAACACGGTCTGGTACGCGCGGTGGCCAAGGGGGTCCGGCGCACCAAGTCGAAGTTCGGGGCGCGGCTCGAGCCGTTCGCCTACATCGACGTGCAGCTGCATCCCGGCCGCACGCTCGACATCGTCACCCAGGTGACCACGGTCGAGGCGTTCGCCGCCGACATCATCGACGACTACGGCCGCTACACCACGGCCTGCGCGATCCTCGAGACCGCCGAACGCCTCGCGGGCGAGGAACGCGCGCCGGCGCCGAAACTGCACGCGCTCACCGCGAGCGCCCTGCGCGCCATCGCCGCCAAGCAACGCCCGCACGAACTGATCCTCGACGCATACCTGTTGCGCGCCATGGGTTTCGCCGGCTGGGCGCCCGCTCTGGACGAATGCGCCCGCTGCGCCACCCCCGGCCCACACCGCGCGTTCCACGTCGCGGCGGGCGGCGCGGTCTGCGTGCACTGCCGTCCGCCGGGCGCGAGCACCCCGGCCCCGGGTGTGCTCGATCTGCTCGTCGCCCTCCTGAAGGGGGAGTGGGACTACATCGCCGCCGTCCCCGACAATGTCCGCCGCCAGGCGAGCGGTCTGGTCGCCGCCCACCTGCAGTGGCACCTGGAACGCCAGCTGCGCACATTGCCGCTGGTAGAACGGTCAGCCGCCCCCGCGGCGAACCATTCGGCCGTCGCAGGCTGACCGCGCTCAGCGTTCACTATCACGCCGATCGGTCACGATTTCGACCGATCGAACGAAGAATGTCCGCCCAGCGCACCGCCCGCAAATCAGTCCAGGGCGACCATCAGGCAGGATCGAAGACGTGATTCTGCGTCGTGACTCTTCCGCCGGGGCCAAGCAGGGAACCGGTGCCGCCCGCACCGTGCGCCCGCCGTCCGCGCACCCCTCCGGCGCGCGTCCGCCCGCGATCCCGCCGGAGCTGGTCCCCAACCACGTCGCGCTGGTGATGGACGGCAACGGCCGCTGGGCGCAGGAGCGCGGACTGCCGCGCACCGCCGGTCACGAACGCGGCGAGGCCGTGCTCATGGACGCCGTCGAAGGCTCTATCGAGATCGGCGTCAAGTGGCTCTCCGCCTACGCCTTCTCCACCGAGAACTGGCGGCGCAGCCCCGACGAGGTCCGCTTCCTGATGGGCTTCAACCGCGACGTGATCCGCCGCCGCCGCGACGAGATGCACGAGATGGGTGTGCGCGTGCGCTGGGCCGGTCGCCGGCCGCGCCTGTGGCGCAGCGTGATCAAGGAACTCGAGATCGCCGAAGAGCTCACCAAGGACAACGACGTCATGACGCTGACGATGTGCGTCAACTACGGCGGCCGCGCCGAGATCGCCGATGCCGCACGGGAAATCGCGCGCCGGGTGGCGGCGGGGGAGATCGATCCGGAGAAGATCGACGAGGCGACCGTCGC
Organism: Nocardia sp. NPDC058497; assembly: GCF_042720195.1. Taxonomy (NCBI): domain Bacteria; kingdom Bacillati; phylum Actinomycetota; class Actinomycetes; order Mycobacteriales; family Nocardiaceae; genus Nocardia; species Nocardia sp. NPDC058497. The sequence continues at coordinate 23,645 of NZ_JBHXMY010000015.1, forward strand.
CAGGTACCTCGACGAACCCGACATGCCCGATGTCGACCTGTTCCTGCGTCCGTCGGGTGAGTTCCGCAGCTCGAACTTCCTCATCTGGCAGGCCGCGTACGCCGAATTCGTCTACCAGGACACGCTTTTCCCCGATTTCGATCGGCGTAACCTGTGGGACGCGTGCCTGGAATACGCCAAGCGCGATCGTCGCTTCGGCGGCACCAAATGAGCGACGGAGCCGAGATGGACGCGGTGGTCACGCCCGAACTCGACCTGCAGGCGCGCGCCGGCGCCTGTCTGCAGATGCAGGACATCGACATCCGCGTCGACGCCGACGGCTCGCTCGGCTTCGAGTACGACGGCGCGCTGTGCTCGATCCGCGCCGTCACCCTTGCGCCCGGCCTGACGGTGCTGTCGCTGACCAGCGTGCTGGCCTGGGATCGGCCCCTCAAGCCGCAGCTGCACAAGCGCGTCGCCGAGCGCAACAACGAGATCCAGTTCGGCTCGGTCACCCTGATCGGGCGCGGCAAACTGGGCGACGTCATCCTGCGCTACACGTTCCCCGCCGAGGGCCTCGACGATCAGGCCCTCACCACCATGCTGCTGCTCGCCCTGTCCGGCGCGAGCAGGGCCAGGCAGGGCCTGCTCGCGCCGTAGGCGTCAGCTCGAGGGCTTCCAGGTGATCTTGCCGCCCTGGAAATCCTGGGCCTTGCCGCCCTGGTAGTCGTATTCGTCGCTGGTGGGGTAGCCGTAGCGGCCGCCCTCGGCGCCCGCGCGGATCCAGTCCGCCTGGATGTTGCCCCACACCGCGTGCGCGCCGGTCGACGAGGACCAGTAGATGGCGCCGGTCGGGAACATGGAGAACTGGCCGTCGCCCTTGCCCGCCTTGGACACGTCGCTGAGCGGGAAGCCCAGCGGGCTCGACTCCCAGCCCAGTGCGGCCCACTTGTCCCGGATCGGGCCGCTGATCTGGTGCGCGCCGGTGCCGACGGACCAGTAGATCGAGCCCTTCTGGAAGTGGTTGAACCGCCCGGCGCCGCCCGGCGTCGACTCCTCGCGGGTGACCGGGTAGCCGAGCTTGCCCGACTCGTTGCCGTGCTCGGCGAACTTGTCGCGGATCTGCCCGGCGACGGTATGGGCATTGGTGTCGGGGTGCCAGTAGATCGCCGCGTTGTTGGCGAAGGTCTGGTACTTGCCGCCTGCCGCGGCGTCGGATTCGGGGGAGGTGGGGTCGCCGAGCGCGGCGCTGCCCGCCTGGTCGTATTCGGTCTCGATCGCGCCGCCCACCTCGAATTCGCCGATCATGCGCGCCTGTGCGGTGCCTGCGAGGGCGGCGGGCAGTACGGCCACCACGGTCGCGGTCGCGAGGGCGGCCAGGCCGCGTGATCGAAGGGTTCGTCGGTGCAATGCCACAGGAAACTCCCTGGTCGAATCGTTGTTCGGTGATTTTCGGCGCTCGACCCCGACCGGCACCGCACCCGAACCTACCCGCTCGACCGCACGGGTAACAGTGAGCCTGCTAACCCCGGCCGACCGGTCTGATCGCCATCAGCACTTCCATGCCGCGAGCGAACTCGTCCGGGTCGGCGTCCTCGAGCAGCAGATGCTGCAGCATGAACCCGGGTAGCACGCCGATGATCGTCTTCGCCAGTGCGTCCACGTCGGCATCGGCCGGAATCCAGCCGAGCTCGCGCATCCGCACCGCGTACTCGCGCCACAGATCGCGCATGGCCGCGATAGCGTGCCGCACGGGGATGCCCGCCTCCGGCTGGACCATTGCCAGCGCCCAAGCCTGCGGTGCCAGCCGCAGCGGCCCGTCCGGTCCTCCGCGCTTGATCACCTCGGTGGTCAGCAGCCGCACAACTTCGGCAGGCGTCGGCGGGATCTCGCTGCGGATGATCTCGGCCAGCTGCGCCCGCAGCGGCGTCATCGTCTGCACCACGAGTGCCGCGATGATCTCGTTCTTGCTGGTGAAGTACCGGTAGACGGCGCCCGCGGACATTCCCGCCTCGGCGAACACGTCCTGCATCGAGGTCTCGTGAAACCCCTTTCTGGCGAAGCAGAGCTGCGCGGCGGCGAGGATCTGCTGCCTGCGGCGTTCGAGGTGTTCTTCGCTGACTCGGGGCATGACTCAAAGTAAAACGAATATCCGTTCTTGACAAGCGAGGTGAGTGGTGTCACCGTTGAATCACCAAAAAGAACGAACATTCGCTTTAAAGGGGAGAACCGCCATGACGATCACCCGACGAGCCGTAGCGCTCGGCCTGGCAGCCACCGCGCTGCAGGCTCTGCTCCTGATCGCCTTCGCCTGGCCCGCCGTCAACCTGGCCCCGCGTGACCTGCCCATCGCGGTCACGGGCCCGCAGTCCGCGCAGATCACCCAGCAACTGCAGCAACGCAGCCCCGACTCCTTCGAGATCACCACCCTCGCCGACGCGGACGCCGCCCGCGCCGCGCTCGCCGACAACGAGATCTACGGCGCCATCGTCACCGGCGGTGGCGCACCGCAGGTCATGGTCGCCTCGGCCGCCTCACCCGCCGTCGCCCAGCAACTCACCGCCCTGGCCCAGCAGCTCAGCGGCACCCCCGCCGCCCCGGTCCAGGACATCGTCGCCACCGACCCCGACGACCCACGCGGCGCGGGCTTCGGCTCGATGGTCCTGCCCCTGGTCATGTCCGGCATCGCCGCAGGCGTCCTGCTCACCCTGCTGATCCCCGGCTTCGCCGCCCGCCTGACCGGCCTGGTCACCTTCGGCATCGCAGGCGGCCTGCTGAGCACCCTGGTCTTCCACACCTGGCTCTCGATCGTCCCCGGCTCCTACCTGGAACTCGCCGCCATCGCCGGCCTGGCCGCCTTCACCGTCTCCGCCACCATCGTCGGCCTGGCCGCCGCCATCGGCCGCCCCGGCATCGGCCTCGGCGCGATGACCATGCTCCTGATCGGCAACCCGTTCTCCGCCGCCACCTCCGCCCCCGAACTCCTCCCGCAGCCCTGGGGCACCATCGGCCAGCTGTGCCCGCCCGGCGCGGCCGCGTCCCTGCTCCGCTCGATCGCCTACTTCGACGGCGCGGGCGCCCTGGCCCCGCTCGCGGTGCTGCTCACCTGGTCGGCGGCCGGTCTCGTCCTGCTCGGCGTGGGCGCCCTGCGCT
>NZ_JBHXMY010000016.1:0-26626 GCF_042720195.1 Nocardia sp. NPDC058497
CCGCGCCCCCCCCCCAGCCCCAGACACCCCCCGCGCCCCCCCGCCGCCGAGTCGCCCGCCCAGCGCCCCCGCCCCTCGCCGGCGGCCGCGCCCCCGCGCGGGGCGCCCCCCCCCCCTCGCCTGCACATCCTTGGGTTCCTCGACCACACAGATCATCGTGCGGTCGCGGCGCGGGTCGGCACAGATCCGGCACAGCTCACCGTCGGCCACGGTGCCGCACGAGACGCAGAACTGCACGCCGTCGCGCACCTTCTGCAACGCGGCCTGCAACCGGTCGATCTCCGGCGGTTCCACCTGCAGCAGGTGAAAAGCGATGCGCTGTGCGCTCTTCGGACCGACGCCGGGCAGCTTGCCCAGCTCGTCGATCAGATCCTGAACCGGCCCCTCATACATCAGAAATCAGGCAGACCGGGCATCGAACCGCCGCCGAGGCCCTGCGAGAGCGGGCCGAGCCGTTCGGCGGCCAGCTGCTGCGCGTTGATCATGGCGTCGTTGATCGCGCCGATCACGAGATCCTGCAGGCCGTCGACATCGGTGGGATCGACGATCTTCGGGTCGATCGTCAGCGCGGTGACCTCGCCGCTGACCTTGATGGTCGCCTGGACCAGACCACCACCGGCCTGCCCCTCCACCACGGACTCGGCGAGCTCGGCCTGAGCCTGCATCACCGCCTGCTGCATCTGCTGGGCTTGCGCGAGCAGGGCTTGCATATCGAACTGACCATCACCGGGTTGCACAGCACGTCCTCTCCAGAAGTTTCGTCCGCGTCAAGCGTAGTCCTCACGCGCCGCCGGGATACTCCCACACCCGCCACCGCGGTGGCGCATACCGACCGCGCCGTTATCCGTGACCTACCTGGTAACAGCTTGATTGCTGCCTGCCCGCAACAGATCCGGGTATGAGCCTCGCGCCTAGGATCGATGGGGGTCGGATCTAGGCTCAGCAATTCTAGGGAGAACAGATGAGTGTCATCCGCGCGTCCCTGATCAGCGCGTCGGCGTCAGCCGTTGGCCTGCTCGTTCTAGCACCGGTCACCGCATCGGCCGAGCCTGCCGCGGAGCTCACCGACTACGGGAACGGCTGCGTTGTCGACCCCGGCAATTCCGCCGCGACCCTCGATTCGCTGCGCAATCGCTGCAGTGTCACCCAGCAGGACCAGATCTACCGCGACGCGCAGGCGGGCGCCGTGCCGCAGGGTGTCACCGACGGCTGGGTGACACGCCCGCCGCAGCTGGTGGCGGTGGCGCCCGCCCTGTGGATCGGCAAGGTGTTCCGCACCGGCCCCGACGGCGGCACCCTGACCAACCGGGTCGTCGGCACCGAGGCGTTCCCCGCCGACGTCTACCGGACGCCGTCCATCCTCGACGGCCGTCCCGCCTGGGCCCTGAACTACGCCCCGTCACCGACTCCGCAGGTCTACGACGAGATCCGCGAGATCAGCCCGGGCGTCTGGTTCGGCTATTCGTGGTGGCGCGAGGGCGAGTGGCCGCTGATCACCGCGTTCATACTCGCGCCCGCGTGAGTCGTTCTTGACCCTCCCCTCACTGGAGGGTGTTGGCTGATTCTCATGACAGCCACCGTGGCGATCGGCGAGTTCGCCCGCCTCACCCATCTGAGCGTCAAGACGCTGCGCTACTACCACGAGATCGAGCTGCTGGAGCCGGTCGCGGTGGACGCGGGCACCGGGTACCGCCGTTACTCCACCGACCAGGTGGAGACGGCGCACCTGATCCGCCGACTCCGCGACCTGGATATGCCGCTGCCGCAGATCCGCACCGTGCTCGCCGCGGCCGACCCGGCCGACCGCGACGCGACCCTGCGCGCGCATCTGACCAGGATGGAAGCCGAATTGCAGCGGACCCGCGAGGTCGTCGCGTCGCTGCGCGCGCTGCTCACCGTGCCGGCGCCGCCGCTGCGCGTCGACTATCGGGTCGAGCCCGCGTTCACCGCGCTCACCCGCACCGAGCGGGTCGAACGCGGTGCGATCGCGCAGTGGTGCGGCATCGCTTTCGAGCAGCTGTATGTGAGCCTGCTCGGTGCGGGTGTGACACCGGGAGGCGTTGCGGGCGCGACCTATTCGACGGAGTTCTTCGCCGAGGACACCGGCGCGGTCACCGCGTACGTACCGCTGCCGCCGGGCACCGAGCTCACCCCGCCCGACGGGCTGGCGATCACCGAATTCCCGGCCCGCCGTTTCGCCGTCGCCGTGCACACGGGCGCGTTCGAGGACTTCGACCGCACCTACGGCGCGCTGGGCAGCCATGTCGCCGAGCACGACACCGTACTTCCCGACGAGCCGGTCCGCGAGCGCTATCTCGTCGGACCTGACCTCACCGATAACCCGGCCGACTACCGCACCGAAGTGTGCTGGCCGATCACCGAAGGAGAATCCCGATGACCCTCGCCCTTGGCAATGTCACGTTCGACTGCCAGAACTCGGCCGACGAGCTGGCCGAGTTCTACGCCCAGCTGCTCGACCGGCCCGTCGACCCGGAGGCCTCGGCGTTCTTCGCCACCGTCGGCCAGACCTCCGGCGCCTCGCCGGTGCTGATGTTCATCCAGGTGCCCGACAAGACGCCGGGCAAGAACGTCGTGCACCTGGACTTCCACTCCGTCCAGTGGCGCGACTACGTCGAGCGCGCGATCAGCCTGGGCGCCAAGCACATCGGCGACTTCGACGAGTACGGCCAGCAGTGGGTCACCCTCGCCGACCCCGAAGGAAACCTCTTCGACATCGGCAAGGAGTGACGCTCAGGCGAGCTCGCGCGCCAGGTTCGCGAGCACCTCGGCCTGGATCTTCTTCAGCCCGAGGGGGGCGAAGATGCCCTCGAAGATGCCCGACACACCGCCTGCGCCCTGCCAGGTGGTGCGGAGGGTGACCTGCGAGCCCGCACCGTCCGGGGTGACGGTCCAGGTGTTGACCATCGAGGAGTTGGCGTCGCGCTCGGTGAGGATCGAGTCCGACACGGTGACGTTCGCGCGCACGTTGCGCGAACGCTTCTCGGTGGCCTGCAATGTCCACTCCACCACGGTGCCCGCGCCCCTACCGCCCTCGACGACCTTGTAGTCGCGGTAGTGCGAGGAGAGGATGCGCGGACGGATCGTCTCGTAGTCACCGATCGCTTCGAGCGTGCGCTGCGGATCCGCGGCGACGACAATCGAACTGCTGGCGCTGACCTGGCCCACTGTTGACTCCTTGTCGGGGGTGCGATGTCTCGACCTGGTTACATCCTGCACTGCGCCCCAACGGATCGCCCGACCAGGTTGGGTGAGAGGGAAACATGTGCGTGACATTTCGTCGTGGCGTGCCGTTATCTGGTAGCCGGACGGACACGGTCGTACTAGCGTCGAGCCCGTGGCAGTGAGTCTTTTGGGTAGGGCCGGCCACGAACCGGCCGCACGCGAGTCTGGATATGCCGCGCACCGAGCGGGTGTGGAGCGACTGCTGGCAAGCTATCGCGCCATTCCACCCGGCGCCGTCGTCCGCTTGGCGAAGAAGACGTCGAACTTGTTCCGGGCCAGGGCGGCGACCACCGCGCCCGGCCTCGACGTGTCGGGTCTCGGGCGGGTGATCGCCGTCGACCCGGAGTCCAGAACCGCGGACGTCGCAGGTATGACCACCTACGAGGACCTGGTCGCGGCGACGCTCCCCTACGGGCTGGCGCCGCTGGTGGTTCCGCAGCTCAAGACCATCACCCTGGGCGGCGCGGTCACCGGTCTCGGCATCGAGTCGACCTCGTTCCGCAACGGTCTGCCGCACGAATCCGTGCTGGAGATGGACGTGCTGACCGGTTCCGGCGAGATCATCACGGTGAAGCCGGACGGCGACCGTGCCGACCTGTTCAAGGGCTTCCCCAACTCCTACGGCACCCTGGGGTACACGGTCCGGCTGAAGATCGAGCTCGAACCCGTCAAGCCCTATGTCGCGCTGCGCCACGTGCGCTTCCACGATCTGCGCGAGCTGGAAGCCGAGCTCGAGCGCATCGTCACCGAGCGCAGCTACGACGGCGAGCGGGTCGACTACCTCGAGGGCGTCGTGTTCACCGCGACCGAGAGCTACCTGACCCTGGGCAGGCAGACCGATGAGCCGGGCCCGGTCAGCGACTACACCGGCATGGACATCTACTACCGGTCCATCCAGCACCCCAACGGGGTGAAGCCGGACCGGCTGACCATCCAGGACTACCTGTGGCGCTGGGACACCGACTGGTTCTGGTGCTCGCGCGCCTTCGGCACCCAGAACCCCAAGATCCGCCGCTTCTGGCCGAAGTCGTTGCGCCGCAGCAGTTTCTACTGGAAACTCGTCGCCCTCGACCGCAAGTACCACATCGGCGACCGCCGGGAGGCCCGCAAGGGCAACCCGCCGCAGGAACGGGTGGTCCAGGACATCGAGGTGCCGGTGCACCGCACCGCCGACTTCGTCGAGTGGTTCCTGAAGGAAATACCGATCGAGCCGATCTGGTTGTGCCCGTTGCGGTTGCGGGAGAACGCGGAGGACACGGCGGGTGACCGTCCGTGGCCGCTGTACCCCCTCGAACCACGGCGCACCTACGTCAATGTCGGATTCTGGTCGGCCGTCCCGAGCAAGCCGGGTCAACCGGACGGGGCGGCCAACCGCGCGATCGAGAAGATCGTGTCCGAATTCGACGGGCACAAGTCGCTGTACTCGGATTCCTACTACGCCGAGGACGAATTCGCCGAGCTGTACGGCGGCGAGACGTATACCGCACTGAAGAACCGTTACGACCCGGACCAACGACTGCTGAATCTGTATTCGAAGGCGGTGCAACGCAAGTGACGACATTCAAGGACCGATCCGAGGTATTCGCCGAGCTGGGAACCCGGCTCAGCATTGCCGAAGTGTTCGAGACACTCATCGACGGTGAGATCCCGATCCGCTTGAAGGCCTACGACGGCAGCGCGACGGGGCCGGAGACCTCGCCCTACGCCCTCGAGATCAAGACGCCACGCGGCATCAACTACCTGGCCTCGGCGCCCGGCGACCTGGGCATGGCACGCGCCTACGTCGCGGGCGACATGGTCACCGACGGCGTGCATCCCGGCGACCCGTACGAGATCTTGAAGGCCATGCAGGCGATGAAGTTCCATCGCCCGTCGGCGCTGTCGCTGGTCACCATCGCGCGCTCGCTGGGCTGGGAACGGCTCAAGCCGATCGCGCCGCCGCCGCAGGAGACGCTGCCCCGCTGGCGCCGGATCGCACTGGAAGGCCTGCGCCACTCCAAGACTCGCGACGCCGAGGCCATCCACCACCACTACGACGTCTCGAACAAGTTCTACGAGTACGTCCTCGGCCCGTCGATGACCTACACCTGTGCGGTCTACGGCGAGCCGGACTGGACACTCGAGCAGGCCCAGGAGAACAAGTACCGGCTGATCTTCGAGAAGCTACGGCTGTCCGCAGGCGACCGGCTGCTCGACATCGGCTGCGGCTGGGGCGGCATGGTCCGCTACGCGGCCCGGCGCGGGGTCAAGGTGATCGGTGCGACGCTCTCGGCCGAGCAGGCCGCCTGGGCGCAGCAGAAGATCGCCGAGGAGGGCCTGAGCGAGCTGGCCGAGGTCAGGCACAGCGACTACCGCGACATCCCCGAGGGCGAATTCGACGCGGTGTCCTCCATCGGACTCACCGAGCACATCGGTGTGCACAACTACCCGTTCTACTTCGGCTACATCAAGGACAAGCTGCGCGACGGTGGCCTGTTCCTCAACCACTGCATCACCCGGCCGGACAACAACCGCACCACCAAGGCGGGCGATTTCATCGACCGCTACGTCTTCCCGGACGGCGAGCTGATCGGCTCGGGCCGCATCATCTCCGACATCCAGAACATCGGCCTGGAAGTTCTGCACGAGGAGAACCTGCGCGAGCACTACGCGCTGACCCTGCACGAATGGTGCAAGAACCTGGTCGAGAACTGGGACGCCTGCGTCGCCGAGGTCGGCGAGGGCACCGCGAAGGTGTGGGGCCTGTACATGGCCGGGTGCAGGCTCGGGTTCCAGCGCAATGTGGTGCAGCTACATCACGTGCTCGGGGTGAAGCTGGGTTCCGACGGCGCCTGGACCGTGCCGCTGCGCCCCTGGTGGCAGCCGTAGTCTGAGCCGGCTCAGGCATGCGCAACCGACCCTCGCATGCCTGAGCAGAAGGCTCCTGGCCGCCGGGGTTGCGCGTCATCGCGCACCCGAACTCAGACGAGTAGCTCGTCGAGGAAGTGTCTCGGCACCCCGGCGAGCACCGGATGCTGCTGCCCGTCATGGGCTTGCGTGCGCAGCACGTGCAGCACCCCGACAACGCCGGGGCCAGCGTCGAGCAGCGGCCGGGTCCAGCCGAGGTCGGCGCAGGTGCCCAGCACCGGCAGCACCAGCCCGGTGGCCTCGCCGACCCAGCCCGCCGTCGCCAGGCACTCCGCCAGCAGCAGCGTCGCGTCCAATTCCGCTCGCGGCCGGGACTGGTCGAGCAGCCGCGCGTAGAGCACCCTGGCGTGCCGGGCGGCCCGGTCGTCGGACCGCAGGCGCTGTTCGGCCAGCATCGCCCTGATCTCGGCGATCTGGCGGGCCTCCGCGATGAGCACGGCGGCGCCGGACTTGCGCCGCTTGCCGTTGCCGGACAGCCCGGCGGCGAACCGGTCGGCGCCCTCGCCGGTGGGCAGGCCGAGCCGGGACCGCTCGGCCCGCACCTGCGCGTCGAGCCGGGCCAGTCCGTTCTCCGCGGCCACCCGCGTGCCCTCGTCCAGGCGCGCCGCCGCCGTGTGCTGGTCGCCGAGCGCGGCCTTCACCCGCGCCCCGATGACGAAGGTCGCGACCAGGAAGTCGACCGGGCCGACCCTGGTCACCAGTTCGTGGCTCTCGTCGAGCAGCCGGTCCGCCAGCGCCAGATCGCCACGGCGGTAGGCCACTTCGCCGAGCAGCGCCGCGGCGACGCGCGCGGCGTCCGAGTGCGGGCCTGCCCGCACCCGTGCCGTCTCGTAGGCCAGCTCGAAACACTCGGTGGCGGTGGCGATGTCGAGCTGTTCGTAGGCCGCGTCACCACGGGCGCAGAGCCCGAACACCGGGCCGAGCGGGTCTTTGGACCGCACGTGATAGTCCGCCGCCCAATCCTGCATCTGCGTCACACCGGCGAAGTCGAAATCGCAGAGCCGGACGAACGACATCAGGTTGGCGGCGGTCGAGACGACCCAGGCGGGCAGCTCATCCGGTTCGGCCAGACAGGCCGCCAGGCGGTCGGCCACCTCTGGGGTGTCGTCGTGCGCCACCCGGTCGGCGGCGTCGAGTACCGCTGCCGCACAGCGTTGTTCGGCCAATTCCGGCTCGCCGCCGCCACGGGCGAGCAGACTCGACAGTCTGCCGAGCGCCGAGCGTGCCGTGCCGGTCTGCTGGAGATTCATATTCGCCCTGGCGACGGCCATCAGCAGCTTCGACCGTGACGTCACCTGTTGCACCGGCAGTTTGGACACGCTGCCGAGCAGAGTCGCCATCCGGGAGCGGTCGATCAGGTCCATGCCGCCGCTCTCGAGCAGGTCGGCGGCGAGCTTGAGGTCGGTCGCGGCCAGCGCGTGATCGACCGACTTGCGCAGCAGCTGATGCTCGGCATACCAGCGAGCCGCCTTGCGGTGCAGCATCTTCACCCGTCCTGGGTGCACCCGATCGAGCCGGGTGCGCAGGTACTCGGCGAACAGCGGCTGCATCCGGTACCACTCCGGGTCATGCTCGATCCGGTGCACGAACAACTCACGCTGTTCGGCTTGTTCGAGCATCGTCACGCCATCCGGGACGTCGGCGAGCAGCGCGGCCAGCGAGCCGTTCACCCGCTCGACCACCGAGATCGCCATCAGGAACTCGAGCAGCTCCGGATCCATGCTGTCGAGTACGTTCTCGGCCAGGTACTCCCGCATCCCGTGCCCGCCCTCGGCGAGCTGAGCGAGCAGCTGGACCGGATCGGCTTTGCCCCGCAGGGTCAAGCTCACCAGCTGGATCGCGGCGGGCCAGCCCTCGGTGGCCGCGTGGATTTGCTCGACCTGCTTGTCGGTGAGCGCGAAACCGTTGCGCTCCACCAGGATCTGCCGGGTCTCGGCTTCGGTGAGCCGCAGTTCCGCCCCGCCCAGCTCCACCAGTTCGTCGCGCACCCGCAGCCTGCTGATCGGCAGACCGGACTGGTCACGACTGGTCACCACGAAACGCACGTGGTGACAACCGTTGTCGAGCAGCGTCCCCATCGCGCGGCGCGCGCCGGGGTCGCTCACCCGATGCCAGTCGTCCACCACGACCACCACGCTGCGGTCGCTGGCGTGGATCTCATCGATCAGCGTCGCGATCACGAACGCGGCCGCGTCGGCGGGTCGCTCCTCGAGCACCTGCTCCAGGCCCGCTCCCACATCGGGGCGGACCCGGCGGATGGCTTTGATCAGATGGGCGAGGAACCAGATCTCGCTGTCGTCGTCCTGGTCTATGCCGAGCCAGGCCACCGGGATGTCGCGGGCGACCAGGTCGGCCCGCCACTGGGCGGCGACGGTGCTCTTACCGAACCCGGCGGGCGCGTGGACCAGGGCGAGCCTGCGACTGCCACCGGCGCGCAACACGTCGAGCAGCCGCTGCCGGGGGAAGGGCTCACGGGCTGGAGTCGGCGGACGGAACTTCGTCGCCGCGGTCGGCGGGAAAGTACCGGTGCTGGGGCCGCGCAGCGGCACCGAGGCACCGGCCGGCTGCAGGGTCAGCGGCCAGCTGCGGTGGGCGGTGACGGCCTGTAGCGATTCCGGGGGGTTCGCGCCGGTGTCGTCCTCGATGGCGTCGAGCAGGGCCATCTCGTCGGGCATCTGGCCGTGCGCGCGCTGCACCTCGCGCAGCATCTCGCCGAATTCGTAGGCCGAGACGGGACGGTCGGCCGGGTCGGGTGACATGGCCTGTTCGATCACCGCGGCCACGTCGGCGGGGATGTCCATGTCGCGCAGATCCGGCACCGGCTGGGTGGTGATCCGCAGGAACTGCGCGACCACCTTCTCCCCCGCCTGCCGCTCGAAGGCGGCGTGGCCGGTCAGCAGGGCGAACAGTGTCGCGCCGAGCCCGTAGATATCGGACCGCACGGTCGGTTCATGGCCTTGGAGCACCTCGGGCGCGGTGAACGCGGGCGAGCCGGTGATCATGCTGCTCGAGGTCTGGAAGCCGCCCGGGATGCGGGCGATACCGAAATCGGTGAGCTGCGGTTCGCCGTACCCGCTGATCAGCACGTTCGCCGGTTTCACATCGCGGTGCAGGATCCCGGCCCGGTGCGCCGACTCGATCGCAGCCGCCAGCTTCACCCCGGCGCGCAGGGTATCGGACCAGGTCAACGGCCCGTGATCGTGGATGAGCCGCTCGAGCGAACCGCGCGAGCAATACGGCATGACGATCAGCGGCAGCCCGGTAGCGGTCACGTCGACCTGCAGGATGTCGACGATGTTCGGATGCCCGGACAGCCTCCCCATCGCCTGTTCCTCGCGAAGGAACCGCTCCCGGCTCTCCTGATCGATCTCCGAGGACAGCACCTTCACCGCCACAACCCGGTCCAACGCTGGCTGCAAACACCGGTACACCACACCGAACCCGCCGCGCCCGATCTCCTTGGCCCCCGTGAGCCCCATGGCAGCCAGTTCGGCGACAACAGCCTCATCCAACTCACCAGGCACCATGGCCCGCTGGGTCTTCGCCTCCACCGGTGACGACTCGGACGGCCCGCGCTGTATACGGGTCGGCTCCGGTTCCATGTGACCACCCCTCGATACGAATCGGCGTCACCGGCGTGTCAGTCGGCATACGGACCCCCGAACAATCCGTACATATCCAAGCTAGCGCGATCCGGCATCTATCGGGTGGAGATTCGATGCTGTGGCGGCATCGGTTCCCCGCCGTTCACCGCACCGGGAGCGATCATCTCGGTGCGCTGCGCCGGGGTGCGGTCACCCCAGAGTGCCCCCAGGTGAACAGCATTCGAATACACGTGGCCAAACTGTCAGTCGGTTGCCTTCGGATGTGCCGGACCGGCCACCACTATCCACACGATGCGCGTTTCGTTGTCCGGGCAATACCAGACCCTCCCGCCACCGGTGACCTCGTACTGCCACTGGTCGAGGACCGTCCCACCGATGACGTGGGTCGACAGCACACCCCTGAGCTTGGCCTGTCGCGATGGATTCTCCGGCCTGGTCGGCCGCTCGGTCAGCACGATCCATGTCTCCCAGGTGCTGGCGCGTGCCGAGCGGCACAAATCTTCCCAGCCCTTGGCTGCGGCCGTGGTAGCGAAGCGCGCCTCCCACATTCCCGGCCTGCCAGGAGGCGCCACTCGGTCCCCCCGTTTCGGCGACACCTAATCCACCTCCGGTTCCGGCACCGGGCCGAAATCGGTGTCGATCGGCGCTGTCAGCTGTTCGACAAGCTGTGGATCCGAGTAGATGTGGGCGGTATTGCGCCACTCGCGTACGGTCCGATGGACCAACGACCACTCGCCCAGTTCGGCGGACGCCTGAAACGATCGCGCGAACTCCTTGACGAACAGCGTCTGCTCCGACTCGGGCAACTGGTCCACCCAGGGGAATTCGTCAAGCAATGCCGCCGCCGCGATATCGGTCGGCAGATGCATCAGGACATTGCGCAGCGCGCGGGCAGCGGCGATCGCTCCCTCGGCCTGCCCCTGCGTCCGGTCCTCGCGCGTGAGCAGGAGCGCCGCGCCATCACGGCGGCGGACTCGGACGTCGCCCTCGTCCGCGAGCCGCGCGACCTGCTTCGGGTCCCGCTGTAGCTCGCTCCACTGCACCTCGGTGATCATGTCGCCTACCTCAACAGCCCATCCAGGTCAGACTTCTGAATTTTTTCAGAATTGATGCCACGAGTATGGCACGGATTCGTCCGATGCACCATGAGACATGACTACAGCCCCGTCTCGCCGGAGCGAAACGGGGCTGTCTGCACAGCTCAGCGCACTGAATGCGCTGTCAGTGACTTACTTGCGCAGGGAGGCCGGGACCTCGAAGCGCGGGCCGAACTTCTTGGCCAGCTCGTCGGCGCGGGCCACGAAGGCCTCCTGGCCGCCGGGGTAGCCGACGATGAACTGGTGCGAGCCGCCCGACCAGGCCGGGAAGCCGATGCCGAAGATCGAGCCGATGTTCGCGTCGGCGGTGCTGGTGAGCACGCCTTCGTCGAAGCACTTCTGGGTCTCGATGGCCTCGGCGAACATCATGCGGTCCTTGAGGTCCTGGAAGGTGACACCCTCCGGGAGCTCACGCTGCGAGTTGTAGATCGAGCGCAGCTCGTCCCACAGGCCGGTGGCCTTGCCGTCGACGTAGTCGTAGAAGCCCGCGCCGCCCAGCTTGCCGGAGCGGCCCTGGTCGTTGACCATCGTGTCGATGACCTTCGCGGTCTGCGCGGACGCGGCGTTGAGCTCGCCACCGGCAGCAAGGATGGCCTCGGAGGTCTCCTTGTAGATCTTCTGCATGGTGGTGAAGTTGAGCTCGTCCGACAGCTTCAGCGGCGCGGCCGGGTAGCCGGCCTGCAGGCCCGCCTGCTCGATGGTGGCCGGGTCGACACCCTCGGCGACCATCGAGATGGCCTCGTTGATGAAGGTACCGATCACGCGCGAGGTGAAGAAGCCACGGCTGTCGTTGACGACGATCGGGGTCTTCTTGATGGCGAGGGTGTAGTCGTACACCCGGGCCAGCGCCTCGTCGGAGGTGTTCTTGCCCTTGATGATCTCCACCAGCGGCATCTTGTCCACGGGGGAGAAGAAGTGGATACCGATGAAGTCCTCGGAGCGCTTGACGCCCTCCGAGAGCAGGGTGATCGGCAGGGTCGAGGTGTTCGAGCCGAGCAGGGCATCGGCGTCGACGATGTCCTCGATCTCCTGGAAGACCTTGTTCTTGAGCTCGGGGTTCTCGAACACGGCCTCGATCACGAAGTCGACGCCCTTGAAGTCGGCGGCGTCCGCGGTCGGGGTGATGCGAGCCAGCAGCGCGTCGGACTTCTCCTGGGTGGTCTTGCCACGCGAGAGCGCCTTGGCCTCGATGGCCTCCGCGTAGCCCTTGCCCTTGACGGCGGACTCGAGCTTGACGTCCTTGAGGACGACCTCGTAGCCGGCCTTGGCCGAGACGTAGGCGATGCCCGCGCCCATCATGCCGGCGCCGATGACACCGATCTTCTTGATCTCACGCTTGGGCACATCCGCGACGGACGGACGCGAGCCGCCACCGTTGATGTGGTTCAGGTCGAAGAAGAACGCCTGGATCATGTTCTTCGCGACCGGGCCGGTCAGCAGGCTCGTGAAGTAACGGCCCTCGATGGTCAGCGCGTTGTCGATGTCGACCTGCGCGCCCTCGACCGCCGCGGCCATGATGGCGCGCGGGGCGGGCATGTTGGTGCCCTTGATCTGCTTGCGCAGGTTGGCCGGGAACGCGGGCAGGTTCGCCGCGAAGGCCGGGGTGGACGGGGTGCCGCCGGGGATCCGGTAGCCCTTCTTGTCCCACGGCTGCGCAGCCTCGGGGTTGGCCGCGATCCACGCCTTGGCGGCGGGCAGCAGCTCCTCGACGGAGGAAACGACCTCGTCGATCAGGCCGATTTCCTTGGCCTTGGTGACGCGGTGACGCTGGCCCTGCAGCAGCACCTGCATCAGCGCGTTCTGCAGGCCGAGCATGCGCACGGTGCGGACCACGCCGCCGCCACCGGGCAGCAGGCCCAGGGAGACCTCGGGCAGGCCGATGGCCGAACCCTTGACGTCGGCCGCGACGCGGTAGTGGGTCGCCAGCGCAATCTCCAGGCCACCGCCGAGGGCGGCTCCGTTGATGGCGGCCACGACCGGCTTGCCGAGCTGCTCCAGGCGGCGCAGCGGGGCCTTCACGCGGGTGACCATGTCCATGACCTCGGCCGCGTTGTCCGGGCCGACCTGCATCATGTTCTTCAGGTCGCCGCCGGCGAAGAAGGTCTTCTTGCCGGAGGTGAGCACGACACCGGTGATGTCGTCCTTCTCGGCCTCCAGACGGTCGACGGTCGCGGCCATCGAGTCGAGGTAGGCGTCGTTCATGGTGTTGGCGCCCTGGCTGGGGTCGTCGATCGTCAGGACGACCACGCCGTCGGCGTCCTTCTCCCAGCCGATGATGTTGTCAGTCATAGTTTTTCGTTCTCTCCTATGAGAAGTTTCGGCCGGGGATCAGACGCGCTCGATGATGGTGGCGACACCCATGCCGCCGCCGATGCACAGGGTGACCAGGCCGTAGCGCGCGTTGCGGCGCTCCAGCTCGTCGACCACGGTGCCGGTGATCATCGCGCCGGTGGCACCCAGCGGGTGGCCCATCGCGATCGCGCCGCCGTTGACGTTCAGCTTCTCGTCCGGGACGTTGAGGTCCTTCTGGAACTTCAGCACCACGGAGGCGAACGCCTCGTTGATCTCGACGAGGTCCATGTCCTCGATCGTCAGGCCGGCCCGGTCCAGGGCCTTCTTCGCGGCCGGGGTGGGACCGGTCAGCATGATGGTCGAGTCCGCGCCGGAGGTGGCGGTCGAGACGATGCGCGCCTTCGGGGTCAGACCCGAGTTCTTGCCCGCCTCCTCGGAGCCGATCAGCACCAGGGCCGCGCCGTCGACGATGCCCGAGCTGTTGCCACCGTGGTGGACGTGGTTGATCTTCTCGATGTAGGTGTACTTCTGCAGCGCGACGGCGTCGAAGCCACCCATCTCACCGATGCCGGCGAAGGAGGGGTTCAGCTTGCCCAGGTCGGCGGCGGTGGTGCCGGGACGCATGTGCTCGTCGTTGTCGAGCACGACGAGGCCGTTCTGGTCCTTGACCGGAACGATCGACTTGGCGAAGTAACCGCCGGTGGTCGCCGCGGCGGCCAGCTCCTGCGAGCGCACGGCGTAGGCGTCGACGTCATCGCGGGAGAAGCCCTCGATGGTGGCGATCAGGTCGGCCGAGATGCCCTGCGGCACGAAGTAGCCGTCGTAGTTGGTGGCCGGGTCGAGCGCCCAGGCGCCGCCGTCGGAGCCCATCGGCACGCGCGACATCGACTCGACGCCACCGGCGATCACCAGGTCGTCGAAGCCGGAGCGAACCTTCTGCGCAGCCAGGTTCACGGCCTCGAGGCCGGAAGCACAGAAGCGGTTGAGCTGGAAACCGCCGACGGTGTCGGGCAGACCCGCGGTGGTGACGGCGACACGGGCGATGTCCATGCCCTGGTCACCGACGGGGGTGACGACGCCGAGGATGAGGTCCGAGATCTGGTCCTCGTCGAGGTTGGGGAAGCGGCCACGCAGCTCCTGGATCAGACCAACAGTCAGATCGATCGGCTTGACCGAGTGCAGCGAGCCGTTCTTCTTGCCGCGGCCGCGCGGAGTGCGGATGGCCTCGTAGATGTAGGCCTCTGTGGTCATATCGGAGTGTTTCCTTCCTTGGGGTGCGGTGGCCGCACGAACGCCACGACCATCCGTCCTGACGCCGTACAAATCCCGGCAAGCACCAGCGGAGCATAGAACTATGCTCATCCGGCGTTTCCGGCCACCCGTTCATACTACCGTGGTGTGCGAACTCCGGTTAACTTAACGTGGTCCGGCCGGTGGCTGTCAACCATCCAGACTCTTCGCTCCGAGCTCGTTGCGCAGCAACGCCAGAGCGACCTCGTCCGGGTCCTGCCGATCACCGGGCGCTACCGGCTCCGCCGCGGCGGCCAGCATCTCCTGCTCCTCTTCCGGCGTCGGCGGCGCCAGCACCGCGTCACCCGGCCTGCCACCGCGCCCGGAATCACCACCGGACCGGCCCGAATCCGACCCGTACCCATCCTCCGGACCAGGGTCGTCGGGTAGGTCGGGGAAGTCGGGCGGCGGGATGTCGTCGTCGGACATCGGCTTGGCCTGCCCCGACGCACCCGCCTGATTCCCGTTGGCCTGACTCGGTCGCGAGAACTTCGGCCGCCCGGCCGGCTTGCCCTCACCCCGCGCCGGCGCGCTCACCACCTTCGCCGCCGGACGCGGCGCAGGCGCCCCCGTCTCCCAGCGCACATCCAGCTCGCGCCCGAGCACCGCCCGCACCGCCGACCGCACCGCGTCGATATTGCGCGGATCGGACAACCGCTGCGCCAACGGCGGACTCTGATGCGCGAACACGATCACGTCCCCCTCGGCCCGCGACACCGCCGCCCCCGACAACAGCGCCTGCAAGGTAGGCCCGAACTCCCGCACCTTCCCCTTGATCTCCGCCCAGGCACCGTCGACAAGCGCGACGAGATCTTCGGCCGGGGCGGCAGGTGCCTGCGGTGCCGCCTGCGGAGCGGCAGGGGCTTCCGAGGCGGCCGTCGCCTGCGGGGCTCCAACGGCCTGCAGGCCTGCAGTTTCCTGAGGAGCCGCGGGCGCCTGGGCGGCGGCGGGCGCCTGCCCGCCAATGGACGTAGACGGAGCCTGAAGGGGCGAATCGACTTGCGGTGCTGGTGCTTCCGAGCCACGGGCGTACGTTTCGCCAGATGGCTGGGTTCCCGAATCGGCAACGCGTGACGCGGGCACGGCCGGGTCGCTTGACACCGGCTCGGCATCCGGGCCGGCCGCAGCGGCACCGTCGGCGAACTGCTCCTGGACATCGATCGGCCGCCCAGCAGACGACACCGCGTCCCCCGCAGGACCGACTCCCTCTTCTGTCGCCGAAGATGCCTGAGAGACAGAGCTTTCCGGTGCCGCGCCGTCGACAGACGGTCCGGCAGCCCCGCGCACTGGCTGCGCGGGCGTGGTCGGGGCCTGCACAGCAGGCTCGGCTGCGGCAGCCGCGGGGCGTTCACGAGCCGGCTCGGCGGACTCCGATCCGCCTGCGGCCGCCGCCTTTTCGGCCTTGGCCGCCGCGAGGAGTTCCGCACCGCGACGGCGGTTCTCGCCACCGGCGGCGGGGCTCTGACCCGGTGCGGAGGCGCGTTCGGCGGGCGGTTCACCTGCGGCGGGGCCGGGGCGCCCGGGCGCGGCAGGGATGGCGCCGCCTGCGAATCCCCGCTCCAGGCGTTCCAGGCGCTGCAGCGTCGCGGATTCGGTGTCGGAGACCGACGGCAGCAGCATGCGGGCGCAGATGACTTCGAGCAGCAGGCGAGGTGCGGTGGCGCCGCGCATTTCGCCGAGGCCCTCGTGCAGGAGTTCGGCGTAGCGGGTGAGGGTGGCGGGGCCGAGGCATTCGGCCTGGTCGCGCATGCGTTCCAGGACGTCGCCGGGGCCGGAGACCAGGCCGCGCTCGGCGGCGTCGGGGACCGCGCGCAGCAGGATCAGGTCGCGCAGGCGCTCGAGCAGGTCGACGGCGAAGCGGCGTGGGTCGTGGCCCGCTTCCATGACGCTGTCGATCGTGCGGAACAGCGCGGCGCCGTCGTCGGCGGCCAGCGCGTCGATCGCGTCGTCGATCAGCGCGACATCGGTGACGCCAAGGAGCGAGACCGCGCGCGGGTAGGTGACGCCGTCGGGTCCGGCACCGGCCAGCAGCTGGTCGAGCACGCTCAGGCTGTCGCGCGGCGAACCACCGCCGGCCCGGATGACCAGCGGATACACCGCCTCCTCCACCGGCACGTGCTCCTGCTCGCAGATCTTGCCGAGCAGGCCGCGCATGGTGGCGGGCGGCAGCAGCCGGAACGGATAGTGGTGGGTGCGCGAACGAATGGTCGGCAGCACCTTGTCCGGCTCGGTCGTGGCGAAGATGAAGATCAGGTGGGCGGGCGGCTCCTCGACGATCTTGAGCAGCGCGTTGAAGCCGGCCGTGGTGACCATGTGCGCCTCGTCGACGATGAACACCCGATAGCGCGACTCGGCGGGTGCGTAGAACGCGCGATCGCGCAGCTCACGGGTGTCGTCGACACCACCGTGACTGGCCGCGTCGAGCTCGATGACGTCGAGATTGCCCGCACCACCGGGGCCGAGCGCCACACAGGAGGCGCAGACCCCGCACGGCGTCGAGGTCGGGCCGTCGACACAGTTCAGCGAGCGCGCGAGGATACGCGCGGAGGAGGTCTTACCGCAGCCGCGCGGACCGGAGAACAGATACGCATGGCTGATCCGTCCGGTATCCAGCGCCGTACTCAGCGGGTCGGTGACATGCTCCTGACCCACTACCTCAGCGAACGTCGCCGGTCGATACTTCCGGTACAGAGCCACGGCCCACAGGCTACCGCCGCCCACCGACAGGCGGATGAGCGGCCGACGCGTCGCCACGACTCCCAGAGCTCGCCGCGAAACTGTGACATGAATCACAGTTCAAGTACAGGTTGGGACAAGGCGGGCAAACCCGGTCGGCCTGGCGCAACGGCCGAGCTATCGACTGCCCGCCACGCGGCAACTCCGGCGCGGATCGGCGGTCGATCCTGGTTGTGGCTGGAATGCGTACTCACTCCCCGATTGAGCGGCACTTTCTGGATGTAACGAAACAATCAATGGTCGTGACAGCAGCGCAAGCCGCTGGCTACCGTGGATCTCGGCAACTTCGGTGGCCAAACCTTCATCAGGTTGGTGGCCCCGGCCGGTCCCTCATCCCGGCCGGGGCACAACCTTCACGCACCGTATCGCTCCCCCACCGCCGACCGGAGGAACGTTTCACCGTGCTGTCGTGTGATGACATCGCAACCGCCTGGCTCGCCCACACCGACTTCGCAGGCGACCATGCCGCTGTCGGCCTGCTGAGCAGGGCGATCAGCCCCCAGGACTTCGACATAAAGCGCGATTCGCTGCCCGTCGCCGCCGCGGCGGACCCGGCGACCGCCGCGGCCATCCTGCAACTGCTCGAACGCGGGCAGGTGCCGACGATGGCGGCGATCCGCACCCTCACCGCGCAGAACGAGATGCGCCGCGAGGCCGAGCGGATCGAACGCCTCGGCAGGCGCGCGCAGCGCAGCATCGACGAGTTCGGCCGCATCCTGGCCAGACTCGCCGCCGCGCACTGGTCCGCGCACGATATCGGCCCGACCAGGCGCGACATCCTCGCCGACGCCGAGATCACCGAGCTCATCGCCGAGCGGGTGGGCGAGATCGCGCCCTCGGCGGTCAAGCATCTGTGGCTGATCGAGCGGGCGCAGCGCGCCGGCTGGATCGCCTCGAACGCGAACCCTGGTTCGCTGTGCCCGGCTCGTCGCTGGCACACCACCAAGTACGGCAACCGGGTGTCGCAGAAACCGGTCAACATGATCGGGAAGCTGGTCGCGGGCTTCGTCGTCGAGCACACCGCCGAGCGGGGCAGGCCGCCGAGCTGGGCCGCACTCGCCCGTGATGCGCGCGACGACCGCGGCAGGCGGGTCTTCTTCGACGTGGCCGACGCGCACGCCCAGCGGCGCTGGCTGATCACCGCCGAATGGCTCGCCGACGGCGATGACCTGCCCGTTCCCGGCAAGCGCGGCACCAGGGCACTGGCGAAGGAAAACCGAGGCTAGAACCCGGCCGACACCAGCACACGCGGTGAGTATTCGGTAATTTCCCTGCAACGCAATCACGCGTGGAAGGAGTTACCGTGCCCGCAACGATCGATCCCGCGGCCACCGCCTGGCTACTCGCGGCTACCGCCATGGTGCTGTTGATGACGCCGGCGCTGGCCGTCTTCTACGGCGGGATGGTGCGCTCGACCGGCGTGCTGAACATGCTGATGATGAGCTTCATCGCGATCCCGCTGGTCACCGTCGTGTGGCTGGTCGCCGGGTACAGCCTGGCCTTCGGTGACGATGCGGGCGGCGGCCTCATCGGCAATCTCGAGCACGCGGGCCTGGCCGGGATCAATCCCGACTCCGTGCGCGGCTCGATCCCGGAGCTGCTGTTCGTCACCTTCCAGCTGACCTTCGCGATCCTCACCGCCGCCCTGGTCTCCGGCGCGATCGCCGACCGGGCCAAGTTCGCGGGCTGGATGGTCTTCGTCCCGCTGTGGACGCTGGCGGTGTACGCGCCGATCGCGCACTGGGTGTGGGGACCCGACGGCTGGCTGCTCGATTTCGGCGCGCTCGACTACGCGGGCGGCCTGGTGGTGGAGATCGCCTCCGGCGCTTCGGCCCTAGCCCTTGCCCTGGTGCTCGGCCCGCGCATCGGCTTCAACATCGACGCGATGCGCCCGCACAACCTGCCGTTCGTGCTGCTCGGCGCCGGTCTGCTGTGGTTCGGCTGGTTCGGCTTCAACGCCGGTTCGGCGCTCGGCGCCACCGGCACCGCGGCCGCGGTCTTTCTCAATACTCTCGTCGCGGGCAGCCTCGGCATGCTCGGCTGGCTGATCGTCGAACAGATCCGCGACGGCAGGCCAACCACCTTCGGCGCGGCCTCGGGCGTGGTCGCCGGTCTGGTCGCGATCACCCCGTCCTGCGGCGTGATCAACACCCTCGGTTCGGTGATCGTCGGCCTGGCCGCTGGCATCGTGTGTTCGTTCGCGGTCGGCTGGAAACACAAGGCGGGCTATGACGATTCGCTCGACGTGGTCGGCGTGCACTTCGTCGGCGGCGTCGTCGGCACGATCCTGATCGGCCTGCTCGCCACCGAGGTGATGACCGGCGGCGTGAACGGCCTGCTCTACGGCGGCGGTTTCGCCCAGCTCGGCAAGCAGCTCGTCGCGGTACTGGTGGTCGCGGCGTACGCGTTCGCGGTGTCGTTCGTGATCGGCAAGGGCATCGACAAGGTCATCGGCTTCCGCGTCAGCAAGGAAGACGAAACCGCGGGCATCGACTTCGCGTTGCACGCCGAGACCGCGTATGCGGAAGGCGTGCACGGCAGTTCCCCGCGCCGATTCGGCGAGGGCCACTACGGCGGCCACTGATCAACCACTGTTCGCCAGGGCCTGTCTCGAAGCAGTGGAGCTGCTTGAGCACTCGTCGCCCCGCGAGTCGATCACCGCCCACAATTCCGGCGGCCACCGCGCTGAACGTTCACTTTCCCACCGATCGGTCGAGATCGGGTCCATCTGAGAGGTTAGTGAACGCTCAGCGCATAGCTGCCGCAGTGTCGGCGAACTTCGAAACAGGCTCTAACTTACTTCGCTTGCGTTGGCCGTGAAGGTGTTGCACTGGGCGGTGAGGTTGCGAAGGAGACCCGCCTCGAACCACTGACCACCGTGCGCGGAGGTGCCGTGATCACGCATGTCACCGGGTCCGTCACCGCGGCCGTAGGAATCCTTGGTGGCGACGGTGACCTGCGTGGACGACAGCGAGCCGCCGCCCTTCGACGAGGCGATGAACATGCCGTCGAAGCAGTTGGCCTGCAACTCGACTCGGCGCGAGAGCTCGAGGCCCTTGGGTGAGCGGGCGCCCGCGTCGACGCGTTCGCTGTTGGCCTTGCGCAGGATGCCCGACTGGGCCTGCACGTGGTGGCCGTACTCGTGCGCGAACACCGACAGGTACACGACCCAGTTGTCGCGGAACTGGTCGGTCTGCAGCTGGCTGATCGGCATGTAGATGGTCTTGTTCGCGGCGCAGTAGAAGGCGGCGAAATTGCTCGTCGAACCGGTGCAGGGGGTGGTGATACCCGCGGTGGTCGCGGTGACGCTCAGCGTCGGCGACTCGAACGGCAGATTGTTCTCGGCCAGCAGCGGTTTCCACGCCGATTCCAGGCAGCGCGCGGCGGATTCGAAGAACGCGCGCGCCTTGTCGACCTGGGTGCTCCACGGCGCGTAGTCGCAGGACGCCGGAACCAGGGTGCCGTCGCCGTCGGTGAGCAGTGGATTGTCGCTGGTCGCCGCCGGTGCGGTGCCGGGCTGCGGGTCGTAGGTGGTGCTCGGCTTCGGGCCGATGGCGCCGATCCCCACGTCGATTCCGGTATTGACGGCGAACTTCACCAGGCCGCCGACCACCAGGAAGACGATCACGAGAAACAGCGAGGTCAGGCCGCCGCGGCGTTTACGCGGCGGCGGAGTCGGGCGGCCGGGCGGGCCGTAGGGCATCGGCGGCGGACGGTAGCCCGACGGCGGACCGTAGCCCTGCCGTGGTGCATAACCCTGTGGATAACCCTGTGGCTGTTGATAACCGGGCGGCCCGTATCCGGGCTGCGGTCGATATCCCGGCGGTTGGCCATAGCCAGGGGGCGGTGGAACAGGTCGTCCACCTGGGCCGACCGGGCCATAACCGTACGGTGGTTGGGTCACGTCCCCCGTACCCCCTCGTCTAGTTCGTCGCCGACAGCCGCTGACGCAGGATAGCAAGCTGTCTAGAGTAAGCAGCCATGCTGACTTTTCGGGGGGGCGCCGCAGGCGCGCTGCTGCTCGCTGCGGCGGGTGTGCTCGCGGCCGCGCCGGTTGCCCACACGGAGCCCGCGCCGAACGGCGTCACCATCACCGCCGACCTCACGCTGACCGAAGCCGGTGTGCTCGAGGTCACCGAGACGGTCGGTGTGCCCGCCGACGGCAATTTCACGATGTCACTTCCCTTGCGCCTCAAGGTCGGTGACGACGTCGAACGCGTTTTCAAGGTCACCGACGTCACCGCGAGCGGCGCGGGCACCGCGACCACGGTCGACGATCAGTTCGTCGTCGAAGCGAAGCCTGGTGAATCCAAGTTCACCTACTCGCTGCACAACACCGTCTCCGACGCACCGGGCACCCAGGTGTTCCACTGGCTCGGCGTGCTCAACGCCGATATCGCCGCGCTCGACGTCTCGGTGATCAGCCCCAGCTATCAAATGGGCATCGTCGACTGCAAACTCGGACCGGCGGGCAATGCCAAGCCGTGCGCCGATGTACACACCGAACCCGACGGCGTGCTGTACCTGAGCCAGCGCGATCTGCGTAAGGGCGACGCGATCGATCTCACTCTGCAGCTGCCGCCCGGCACCGTGCCGGCCAATGCCGATGTGCGCGGCGGCGATTCGACCGGGTTCTTCGCCTTCACCGCGCCCGTGTTCGCCGCGTTCGGCGCGCTGCTGCTCGCCCTGGCGGGCATGATCGCCTACGTGCTGCTGGCCAGGAAGCGGGCCGCCGCGGCGATCGCGGGCAGCGACGCGTTCGAACCCCTTGTCCAGCAGGGCGGCCGGGTCGACTTCACCTCACCCGACGGTGTGCTGCCCGGCGAGGCGGGGCTGTTGCTCGACGAGCACGTCGACCCGGTCGACATCGCCGCGACCGTCGTCGATCTCGCCGTCCGGCGCTACCTGTGGATCACGCCGGTGAACGCGCGCGGCGAGGACGACTGGCGGATCAGCCGCGTCAACGCACCCGACGACCAGCTGCGCGACTACGAGCGCGTCGTCTACGACATGCTGCTGCCCGATGGCACCGACACCGTCGCCGTCCGCGAACTCCGCGCACCCGGCCGCATGCAGCTCGAACCGGTCCGCGCCGCTATGCGCGCCGACGCGGTCGCCACCGGCGCCTTCGCCGACCCGAAGCAGCGCGCGCTCCCCCGCTGGATCGGCGTCGCCCTGATCGCGCTCGGCGTGATCGCCACGGTCGCCCTCGCGCTGACCTCCGGGCACGCGCTGGTCGGCGTCGCCATCGCCCTGGCCGGTGTCGCGGCGGTCCTGCTGCCCAACTACCTGCCGACCAGGACCACCCTCGGCGACACCGTCGCCGGGCTGGTACGGGCCATGCAGCGCGGCATGGATTCCGTTGCCCGCGAGCAGATCCCGCCGATCGATCAGGAAACGGTCTTCTCCCGCGCCCTGCCGTACACGGTGATCAGCGGCCGGGCTGACAACTGGATTCGCGCCTTCCGCGACATGGACCCGTCAGCCGACTCCCAGCCCGGCCTGTACTGGTTCGCCGGCTACGACCGCGACCGCAACCTGCACCGTTTCGCCGGCCAGTTCCCCTTCTTCATCACGGCATTGGAAGGCGCGTTCAACCCCCGGTAGCAAGCTCCGGGGGTCGCCGCGCAAAGCGGAGATTTCAGGGTTTCCGGGTAGGCAGGCCGTTCGGGTAGGCCCAGGCCAGGCGGGTCAGGACCAGCGCCGCGGCCATCAGGCCGAAGTCGCGCAGGGCGATGTCGCCGTGGCCGCCGACGATCAGCAGATTGATGATGATGCCGCCGAGCCAAGCGGCGACGAGCGGCGCACCAAGGCGCGGGTACACGAGCACCGCGATGCCGGCGATGATTTCGATGATGCCGACCATGTTCATCGCGGTCGCCGCATCACCCGGCACGAGGTCGTCGACGGCCCCGGCAAGGTAGCGAGTCCAATCCTCGGTGAGGATGTTGGCGAACTTGTCGAGCCCGAACAGAATGGGCAGGACGCCGAAGCCGAGCCGCAAAGCCCAGAACGCTTGGTAGCCGGGGTCGGTGGTGGACGGCGCGTGCTGGTGTGGATCGGTGTGCACAGTCATCTGTTGCTCCTCGAAGGCCGATGCGGGAACTGATTGCCGACCCGAACCGGGTCACACTGTTAGTGACCGCCGCGGCGCGGTTCTTACCTCTGATCGATCAGTTCGCGGAGGGCTTGCGCCTCTTCGGCGCACGCACCGCACCCGGCCAGGTGGATCCGCATGGCCGAGTCCTCGTAGCGCGGGTCGGCAGCGGAGCGCTCGACGTACTCGTCGATCCGCGCGAAGCAGTCATCGCAGGACAGGTACGGGCTGGTGTCGGCCAGCAGGCCGGCGATCATCTCGGCGGTCAACGCCAGGTTCGGTTCGGTCATGAGATGCTCCGCTCGGGGCCTGCGTCGAGCTGCCCGCTGTCGATCAGGGAGGCGCGCAGCTTCCGTCGGGCATCGTGCAGTGTCTTGTAGAGGGCGTTGCGGGTGCTGCCCAAACGATCGGCCAGCACGTCGATCGGCACCTGCTCCACCACCAGCGCCAGCAGGATGTGCCGCTGATGCGGGGTCAGGTCCCGCGCGATCGCACCCTCGATCGCGCGGGCGAGCTCGGCGGCGTCCACCACGGCGTCCGGGGTCGGTGACCGGTCGGCGAGCGAGGTCCACGCGTCCGGGAGCAGGATCTCGCGGTGCCGCCATGCTTGCCTGCGCATCGCCACGCCCGCGTGATGCACCCCGAATTTGTAGGCCCACGTGGTGAAGCGACTTCGCCCCTGGAACGTCGGGAGCTGGCGGAGTACGGCGACGACCGCGTCGTTGGCGCATTGCTGCGCCAAGTCCTCCAGATCGCCCGCTCCCACGCCGGGCAGGAGTCCACGCAGCCGCCATACCTGATGCCGGGTGGCTCGGAGAACAACCTCGCGCAACCGCTCCACCGCGTGCTGACCGGCAGGACCTCGGTCGGCCAGATCGGCCAACCACTGCTCGTCGGCCTGTGGGTGCGCCACGCCGGAGGTCGCGGGGTTCACAGTACTCACCGTAACGCCTCCCGCTCCGGCATCGGCGCCAGAATGCGCACCGCCAGCTCGGGTGCGCAGCCCTGGTCGACGAGCTGCAACAACGCATGCAAATCGAACCCGGGATCGGCGACGACGGCCTCGGCCAGCCGCGCCGGGAAGCCCGACACCACAAGCCACCGTTTGCGCCAATCCCGGACGTCTGCCGACAGCCCGAGCCCACGGGCGGGCTCGGTCCGTGGCATCGGATGAGCGATCATGCACCTTTAGTGTCACCCGGCGACGGCTTCTTACCTCCGATCGACGGACGAATCGCACAACCGACCCACGTCCGGGCCCCGCTCGGGCTCGGTCAAGGCCGGTACCGGGCCTCAGATCCTGCGGATGGCCGCCAGCGGGTCCGCGTACAGCGCGCTGAGCGAGGTGACCACCGCGGCGAATTCCTGTACCTTGCCGCCGAATCCGCTGATCCGGATGTCGGTGGGTGGCAGCTGGGTGCTCTGCGTGAACGCCCTCGCCACGTGCGGCAGCGCGGGGCGGTAGCCGGTGAAGGCCTGGCCGCCGAGGACGACCCGGTCGGGGTTGAGCATGTCGCGGACCAGGGCGACGGTCTGGCCGAGCATCGTCGCCCGCTCCGCCAGCAGCTCGCGCGCGCCATCGGACCCGGATTCCGCGGCGCGGTAGAGGTCGGCGATGGTGGTGCCCGCGGTTCCGTTGTGCGCCGGGATGATTCCGCGGCCGACCGCACGGGCCTGCAGGGCCCGGTCGCCGACGGTCACTTCCAAGCAGCCACGTCGACCGCAGGTGCACTGCACATCGGAGCCGGTGGGCAGGTGCGCGATGGAACCGGGGCCGTTGTTCGGGGTGTGCACCCGGCCGTCGAGGGTGACGGCGATGCCCGCGGTCTCGCGGACGTAGAAGTACAGGCTGCTGCCGTGCTGGGTGGCGGGCAGTTCGGTGTCGGGTTCGGGCCTGCGCGCGTCGAAGGTCGGCAGCAGCAGTTCCGAAGCGGCCATCGCCTCGACGTGCGGCGCCACCGACACCGGCAGTTCCAGCACATCGCCGAGGACCTGCCCGATCGGCGCGCCCTGCCAGTCCAGCTTGGGATGGTCGACCACCCCGGTGTGCGGATCGACGCGCCCACCGATGGCGACGCCGGCCCACAGCGGTGTGCGCCGATGCCAGCGCTGCAGGAACGCCTTGGCGCTGCGGGCGACGGTGGTGACCGCGAACTCCTGTCCGGTCTGCGGCGTCGCGATGGCGAGACCACCGAGAATACGTCCGCGCAGGTCTGCCGCGACGATCTTGGTCGCGGCGGCGCCGACATGGATACCCAGCGTCAGATACGCCTCGTGGTCGATCTCGAACGGCACCCGGGGCCGCCCGACCGCGCCCGCGGCGGTCAGATCGGGACGCTCCCGCAGCAGTCCGGCCGAAAGCAGCGATGCCACTTGCCGATTCACGGTGGCGATGCTCAAACCGGTTGCCCGCGCGGCATTGTCGCGGGATACCGGCCCGGAGGCGGCGGTCCGCAGCACGGCGGCGGCGGGGTTGTCGCTGCGGCGCAGCTCAGGGGCGACGACGGGGCGCGAAACCCGGGGACGACCGGCGCCCGCCCGGGCGACGGGGCGATCGATGATGGGAGTAGACATAGGAAGTTCCTTGCTGAAATCCCGTTGTCCCAACGGAATTGCCGACACGTGTGGCGTGGCAGCTCGCGAGCCGGCGACGGCCCAGCTGCGGCATCAGGAACGACAAAGTTCACGCGTCAACGGCAACCGCAGACCCAGCGCGGCGGTCACATAGGTGACCCGCTTGGCGGGGAGATGGTTGCCGGACATAACAATCAAGTTAACACCGAACCAGAACCCATCCAACCCGAACCGGCGGAATGTGCCGCGCGGCAAACCATTTCCCCAGGTCAACACCACTGCCCTGGGAGCGCGAAGCGCCCCACCCGGCGGACCGGATGGGGCGCTGGCGCGTTGCCCGGCTACTTGGCCGGTGCGGTGAAGGGTGCGTCGATGGTGGTGAAGTACTGGATCGCCGCGCCGATCGCCACGGGGGCGGTGATGAAGATCTGACCGGCCAGGGTGCCGAGCGCGCCGATGGCCAGGATGCCACCGATGCAACCGACCGCGGCGGCGGGCAGGAATGGGCCGAACAGGCCGATGATGGTGGCCGAGGCGACGGTCGCGCCGACGATTCCGCCCAGGACGCAACCCACCGCACCGCCCGCGAGACCGCCGACGAGGGTGCCGACCGACGCACCGGTGGAGATGGTGGAGGTCAGCCGCGACCTCACGGTCGTACTCGGACTTGAACGGCGCCTAGGGAAAAAGCAGGCAGATCGTAACTAGGAATTCGTCCCGGCGGTGTTAGCGGGCGCGGGGGGGCGTGTTTTTGGGTGTGTTATAGAAAAAAAACAACCCCACTC
>NZ_JBHXMY010000017.1:0-8993 GCF_042720195.1 Nocardia sp. NPDC058497
TTTTTTTAGCCCCCCTTCGGGCCCCGGGGGGGGGGGGCCCGGGGGGGGGGGGGCCCTCCGGGGGGGGGGGGGGGGGGCGTGCCCCCCCCCCCCCCCCGCCGTGCGCGCGGTCCGATTGTCTATGACGTCAGGACCAGGCCCGAGGTGGGGACGCCGGTGCCGGCGGTGACGAGGATGCGTTCGAGCTCGTCGACCTGGTTGACCGAGGTGCCGCGGATCTGGCGGACCGCCTCGGCGATGCCGTTCATGCCGTGGATGTAGGCCTCGCCCAGCTGTCCGCCGTGGGTGTTGAGCGGGAGCCTGCCGCCGATCTCGATGGCGCCGTCGGCGATGAAGTCCTTGGCCTCGCCGCGGCCGCAGAAGCCCAGTTCCTCGAGCTGCATGAGCACGAACGGGGTGAAGTGGTCGTAGAGGATCGCGGCCTGCATATCGGCGGCGCTCAGGCCGCTCTGCGCCCACAGCTGGTCACCGACGAGGCCCATTTCCGGCAGGCCGGTCATGGCGTCGCGGTAGTAGCTGGTCATCACGTACTGGTCGGCGCCGCTGCCCTGGGCGGCGGCCGCGATGATCGCGGGGCGCTGCGGGAGGTCGCGGGCGCGTTCGGCGCTGGTGACCACGATGGCGACGCCGCCGTCGGACTCCTGGCAGCAATCGAGCAGGTGCAGCGGTTCGGCGATCCAGCGCGAATCCTGGTGCTGTTCCAGGGTGATCGGCTTGCCGTAGAAGAAGGCGTTCGGGTTCACCGCGGCGTGCTTGCGGTCGGCCACCGCGACGGCGCCGAAGTCGGCGCTGGTCGCGCCGGTGACGTGCATGTACCGGCGGGCCACCATGGCGACCTGCGCGGCAGGCGTGCCGAGACCCTGCGGGTAGGCCCAGCCCGCGTCGATGCCCGAGGACGTCGGCGCGGCCGCCAGCGCGGGCGAGAACTGCCCGAACCTGGCGCCGGAGCGCTCGTTGAACGCGCGGTAGGCGACCACCACATCGGCGACGCCGGTGGCCACCGCCATGGCGGCCTGCTGCACGGTCGCGCAGGCCGCGCCGCCGCCATAGCCGATGTGGCTGAAGAACTTCAGGCTCGGGATGCCGACCGCCCTGGCCACGGCGGCCTGGGTGTTGGTGTCCATCGTGAAGGTGGTCAGGCCGTCGACGTCGGCGGGGGTGAGGCCCGCGTCGGCCAGCGCCGCGCTGACGGCCTCCGCGGCCAAACGCAATTCGCTGCGGCCGGAGTCCTTCGAGAAATCGGTGGCGCCGATGCCGACGATGGCGGCATGCCCGGACAGGCCTGTCATGACTGCTCCAGAGAGGGAAGGGCGATCACCGCGGTCGCCGTGATGTGCTCACCGAGACTGTCGCGGCCACGCACATCGATGGTGACCAGCGCGCCGGACACCGCGGTGACGGTGCCCGAGAGGGTCAGCGTGTCACCGGCATACAGCGGCACACCCAGCCGCAGCGCGATCGACTTCACCAGGGCGCTGGGCCCGGCCCAGTCGGTGACGAAGCGCTGCACCAGACCGGTGTCGGTGAGGATGTTGACGAAGATGTCGCTGGAGCCGCGCTCGACCGCCTTGTCGCGGTCGTGGTGCACGTCCTGAAAGTCCCTGGTGGCCAGGGCCGTACTGATCACGAAGGTGGGATCGGCGTGGATCACCAGCTCCGGCAACGTGGTTCCCACCGCGACGGCGGCGGGTTCGACGGTGGAGGTCATCGAGGCGTCCTTTCCGGACGGGCGGAGCGGGTCGGCGTCGCGGCGCGGCCCGCGGCGGCGCACCGGGATGCGCTGCGGGGGCTGTAGGCGCCGCTCATCGCACGGCCTGCCAGAACGGCAGCACTGTTCCGTCGGCGAGCTTTTCGAAGTCGGCGCGCACCGGCTGGCCGATCGCGACCTCGCCCGGATCGATGCCACGCAACTCACCGAGCATGCGCACGCCTTCGTCGAGTTCGACGAGGGCGACGACGAACGGCAGCTCGCGGCCGGGAACCTTCGGCGCGTGGTGCACGACGAAGCTGAACACGGTCCCGGTGCCCGCGGCGACGATGTAATCGGTGGCCTCTGCCTTGTCCTGCCACAGGGCGGGGACCGGCGGGTGCCGCAGCGAACCGTCGGGCAGGCGCTGGATGCGCAGCTCGCCGATTTCGGTACCGGCCCAGAAGAATTCGGTGTCCTTGGAGATGACCGGGCCGACGCGGTCGGCGGGCGCGAGGGCGATGTCGCTTGCCTCCGGTGCTGCCGCTTCCTTCGCGGCGGGCGCGAATTTCAGGATGCGGAACAGCATTTCGGTGACCACCTCGTCACCGACCGACCAGGTGGTGGTGAAGGTAAGGAACCAGCCGTCGCCGAGCCCGGTGCGCTTGGGGCCCTTGAACTCCGATAGCCGGCTGGCGACGGTCACCTCCTCCCCCGACCGCAGGTAGCGGTGGTAGGTCTGCTCGCAGTTGGTGCCGACGACGGAGGTGAAGCCCGCGTCGTCGAGCAGCTGCGTCGCCAGGCCGAGCGGGTCGTCGGCGGTGCGCACGCCGTGCAGACCGTTCATCGTCCACACCTGGGCCATGGCGGGCGGGGCGACGATGCCGGGGTGACCGGCGGCCTTGGCCGCGGCCTCGTCGACGTAGATCGGGTTGGTGTCGCCGATCGCCTCGACCCCGTTGTGGATCATCGGCTGGTTCACCGGGTCGCGCCCGGCCCGCGGCGCGGACTCGCCTGCCGCGGCCAGTTTCGCCAGCGCTTCGGGAATGTCTTCGGGGGTAATGCTTTCCGGCACGCCCTGCTCCTTAGTTCATCGGGGGACGCGCGGCAGTTCCAGGCCGGCGGAGGCGACCAGTTCGCGCATGATCTCGTTGACGCCGCCGCCGAAGGTGACGACGAGGTTCTGCTTGGTGCGCCGGTCCAGCCAGCCGAGCAGTTCGGCGGTGCCCGGCTCGGCGGGATCGCCGTAGCGGCCGACGATCTCCTCGACCACCCGGCCCGCTTCCTGCAGCGACTCGGTGGAGAAGATCTTGGTGGCCGAGGCGTCGGCGATCACGGTGTTCTGCGCGGCGGCCGGATCGGCGGCGGCGACCTGCCAGTTCAGCAACTCGTTGAGCCGCACCATAGTGCGCACCCGGCCCAGCGCGCGGCGCACCTCCGGCTCACCGAGCAGCTGGTGCTGCGCCGACCACTCGTGCAGGCGGTCGTAGAGCTGCTCGATCTTGCCCGACGGGCCCAGGCTGACCCGCTCGTGGTTGAGCTGGGTGGTGATCAGGCGCCAGCCGCGGTTCTCCTCGCCGACCAGCATCTCCGCTGGTACCCGCACGTCGTCGAAGTAGGTGGCGTTGGTGTGGTGGGCGCCGTCGCAGGTGATGATCGGGGTCCAGGAGTAGCCCGGATCCTTGGTGTCGACGATCAGGATGGTGATACCGCGGTGGCGCGACTCCACCGAGCCCGTGCGGCAGGCCAGCCAGACGTAGTCGGCCTCGTGCGCGCCGGTGGTGAAGATCTTCTGGCCGTTGACGATCCAGTCGCCGTTGTCGTCACGCACAGCGGTGGTGCGCAGCGCGGCCAGGTCGGTACCCGCTTCGGGTTCGGAGTAGCCGATCGCGAAATGGATGTCACCGGACAGGATTCCGGGCAGGAACTTCTGCTTCTGCGCGTCGGTGCCGTACTTCTGCAGCGTCGGGCCGACGGTCAGCAGGGTCACCAGCGGCAGCGGCACATCGGCGCGCACCGCCTCGTTGAAGAAGATCTGCTGTTCCATCGGGCCGAAACCCTGGCCGCCGAACTCCTTCGGCCAGCCGACACCGAGCCAGCCGTCGCGGCCCATCCGGCGCACCACCTCGCGGTAGGCGTCGCCGTGCCGGTCGACGGCCATCGCGGCCGCTTCCTCGGGGGTGACGAGATCGGCGAAATAGGAACGCAATTCCTCGCGCAACCGCCGCTGTTCAGCGGTCAGATCGATGAACATCTTGCTCCCAGGAGGTCGAGGCGCAGGCCCGCGCCGCCGAGCAGACGGGCGAGGTCTTTGGCCTGTGAGTAGTAGCGGTGCATCGGGTGGGTGATATCCACACCCAGTCCACCGTGCAGGTGATGACATTTCTGCATGGCGCGCGGAACTTCGGTGGCCGCCCAGTAGGCGAGCACCTCGAGGTCCTCGTCGACGCGGTGCTGATGCTCGGGCGACGAGTCGTCCTGGGCCAGCGCCCAGCACGCCGACTCGGCGGCCACGTGCAGCGTCCGCGAGACCACGTACAGGTCGGCGATCTGCTGGGCCACCGCCTGGAACTCGGCCAGCGGCCTGCCGAACTGCTCGCGCGTACGCACGTGCTCGGCGGTCAGCGTCAGCGCGCCCTTCAGCAGGCCGTCGGCGACCGCGCCGATGGTAGCCAGCGCGTGCCGGTGCAGCCGGGGCAGCACCTCGGCTGGCAGCAACTGGTCGGCCGGGATCTCGACCTCGTCGAGAACCAGCGTCGCCTCCGGGATGCCCGCCGAACCGGCGACCGGGATGATCCGGAGCCCCGGCGCGACCGATTCCACCAGCGCGACGCCCGCGTCGGTGGGCACCAGGATCCAGCGCGCCTGCTCGGCGTAGATCACGCCGACCTTGCGACCGGTGATCCGCACGGTGTCACCGTCGCGGACCGCCTTGGTGGTCGGCGCGGTGGTGAACGGCGAACCCGGCTCGCTGAGCGCGGCGGTGAGCACGGTGCCCTTGCCGACCTCGGCGACAACGCGCCCGGCGAGCTCCTCCGACAGCGAGGGCAGCAGCGGCAGCACGCCGAACCCGAAGGTCGGCAGCGCTGGCACCGCCACCGCGTCGGTGGCCAGCTCCATGAGCAGAGCCGACACCTCCAGCAGGCCCATCCCGTCGCCACCGAACTGCTCGGGCACGGCGACCGCGAGCAGGCCGGAGTCGATCAGGCTCGGCCACAATTCCATATCTCGCGCCTGCTCACGTTCGAGCAGGCTCACGACCACCTCGGCTACGGCGTCGGCGCTTTCGTCGCGGGTGAAGTCCACGGCGTCCTCCCTCATCGAGCTAACTGTCCGCATCGCGCGGCAGGCCGAGAATCCGTTCGGCGGCCACGGTCAACAGGATCTGCTCGGTACCGCCCGCGATGGAGAGACAGCGTGTGAGCAAGAATTCTTTCAGGGCTTCGTTTTCCAGGGAGCCTTCTTGACCGGAAAGCTCCAGGGCGTACTCCGCCAGGTCCTGCCGGTGCCGCACACCGACGAGTTTGCGGACGCTGGCTTGGGCGCCCGCGTCGACTCCGGCCATGGTCGCCACCGCGATCCGCTGCTCCAGCAAGGAGCCGGCGATCGAGGAGGTGATCAGGTCGCCGAAGCGGTCCTCACGCAGTTCAGTTCCCCATCCGCCGACGGGGAAACGGTCCAGCAGCGCCTCCAGCGCGCCGCCGATTCCGCCGCCGCCCATGGCGACCCGCTCGGCCGACAGGGTGGTGCGCGCGATCTTCCAGCCGTTGTTGAGCGCGCCGACCAGTCCGTCGTCGGGCACGAACACGTCGTCGAGGAAGACCTCGCTGAAGCGTTCCTCACCGGTGATCGTGACCAGCGGGCGTACCTGCACGCCGGCGGCACGCATGTCGACCAGGAAGTAGCTGATCCCGCGGTGCTTGGCCGCGGCGGGATCGGTGCGGGCCAGGCAGATGCCCCAGTTCGCGATCGTTCCCAGGGACGTCCACACCTTCTGGCCGCGCAGCACCCAGCCGCCGTCGACCTTCTCGGCCGTGGTGCGCAGGGCCGCGAGGTCCGAGCCGGCGCCCGGTTCGCTGAACAGCTGGCACCAGGTCACCTCGCCGTGCAGGGTCGGCCAGACGAAGCGCTCGATCTGCTCCGGCGTGCCGAAGCGCAGCAGTGTCGGCACCGCCCAGCCCGCGACCGCGAGATCGGGGGTCTCCAGGTCGGCGCGGCGCAGCTGTTCGGCGATCTGCAGGCACGTCATCGGATCAGCTTCGCGCCCATACGGTTTCGGCCAGTGCGGCATGACGAAGCCGCCCTCGACCAGTGCGCGCTGCTGCTCCGCGGGCGCCAGCGCGGCGATGGCGGCGATCTCGGCGGTCAGCGCGGAATCGCCCGCGGCGTCACCGAGGACGCGCTCGGCGCCGGTGGTGCGGCGCTGCCCGGCCCTGGTGAGCTCGGCGACCCTGGCCCGCCAGCGCGCCGTTCCACCGAGCAGCTGGCGCAGCGAGCTGGCCCGGCGCAGGTAGAAGTGCGCGTCGTGTTCCCAGGTGAAGCCGATGCCGCCGAGCACCTGGATGGCGTCCTTGGCGGTGTCGACCGCGGCGTCGAGCGCGGCGGCCGCGGCGACGGCGGCGGCGATCGGCAATTCGGCACCGCCCTCGTCGATGGCGGCGGCGGCGTCGGCGGCGACGGCGCGGATCAGCTCGGTGCGGCACAGCATCCAGGCGCAGATGTGCTTGATCGCCTGGAAGCTGCCGATCGGCTTGCCGAACTGCTCACGGACCTTGGCGTAGTCGACCGCGGTGCGCAGGCACCAGCCCGCGATACCGGCCAGTTCGGCTACCGCGAGCGCGACGAACAGGTCGGTGACGTCGGCGTCGGGCGCGAAGCTCGACGACACCGCGACCCCGGCGGCCTCCACCCGGGCCAGCGGCACGGTGTGGTCGGCGTTCGGCAGCGCCGTGATCGTCACCACAGCGGGCGAGAGCAGCAACCAGCGCGTGCCGTCCGGCGTGCTCGCGGGCACCAGGACCTGAGTGTCCTTGTCGGCGCCGTAGACGTACTCCCAGGCGCCGGTGACGGTCCAGCCGTCGGCGTCCGAACCCACCGCTGTCGCGGTCGGCCGCTCGCCCGGCACGGCGACACCGCACGGCGCGCCGCCGGTCACCGCGCCCTGGGTGATCAACCCGGCCAGGGCTGTGGCCAGCACCGGACCGCCGACCAGGTCGTCGGCGGTCTGTTCCAGCAGCACGGCCAGGTCGGCCACGGTGCCGCCCAGTCCGCCGTGCTCCTCGTCGAGCGCGACCTCGAAGAGGCCGAACTCGGTCAGCGCGGGCCAGTACTCGTGCCAGCTTCCGGCACCGCCGGCCCGCATTGTTGCAATCGGCGCGACCGAACTCGCCCAGCCCCGCAGTGACTCCGCGGCGGCTTTATGCTCGTCAGTGGTGGCGATGGTCACAAGAAAATCCGCCCTTCCGGCGTGGCTCCCACTCCTAGAACATGTTCTAATATCTGGGCCGGGGGTAAGTCAAGAGAGCTACCCTGGGTCGACATTTCAGACGCATCCCGCGAAAGGCTTTCTCGATGGACAGTCCGGCCCCAACGCCCACCGTGACGACACTGTCCGAGGATGAACTGAGCTCCAACGCCCAGCGGGAGCGCCGCAAGCGCATTCTCGACGCCACCCTGGCGCTGGCCTCCAAGGGCGGCTACGACGCCGTCCAGATGCGCGCTGTAGCCGAGCGGGCCGACGTCGCCGTCGGCACCCTCTACCGCTACTTCCCATCCAAAGTGCACCTGCTCGTCTCGGCCCTGGCCAGGGAATTCGAGCAGTTCGAGAGCAGGCGCAGGCCGCTGCCTGGCGGCGTCGACCCGTCCGAGCGCATGCACGGCCTGCTGACCCAGATCACCCGGATGATGCAGCGCGACCCGCTGCTCACCGAGGCCATGACCCGGGCGTTCATGTTCGCCGACGCCTCCGCGGCGGCCGAGGTCGATCGCGTCGGCAAGGTGATGGACCGGGTCTTCGCCCGCGCGATGAGCGACGGCGAGCCCACCGAGCGACAGCTCGCCATCGCCAGGGTCATCTCCGATGTGTGGCTGTCGAACCTGGTCGCGTGGCTCACCCGGCGCGCGTCCGCGACCGACGTCACGGAACGACTCGAGCTCACCGTCGACCTGTTGCTGGGCGATCGCGGATAGACGACAAATCCCCCACAGCTGTTGACACGCGTCGGCTGCGCGCCTTCCCCTGGGAAGATGCATAGCCGACGTCGCATATGCGGAACCATGCATCTACCAGCCACGCGGGCGTCGCCACCGGGCCCACGGGCACGATGAGCTCGGCGAACAGGGTCTGCCGCGATGGGCGAAAGGCCCGGAATTAGCGACGCGGTCGCGAGCCACCGGCCGACACCCGAGCGCACAACCCGCCGCGCCGCCCGCGCGGCGAAATTGACGCAGTATTGTTTTTCGCGCCCCCTGATCAACTCCTCCCATCACTAGGTTGGATGCGTGAGCGCACAGGATCTGCCCTTGGAAGTCCGCCGTGCACTGGCGTCGGTTGCGCGCGTGCCACGGCTCTTGGTTGCCTCGGACTACGACGGGACTATCGCCCCGATCGTGTCCGACCCCGCCAAAGCGTTTCCCCAACGGGAATCGGTGAGCGCCTTACGCGCGCTGGCGGGGTTGGCGAACACGACCGCGGCGGTGATTTCCGGTCGGGCACTACGTGATCTGGCGGCGCTGTCGCGCCTGCCGGTCGAGGTGCAGCTGATCGGCAGTCACGGCTCCGAGTTCGACGTGGGCTTCGTGCACGCGATCGACAACGACGCCAAGCAACTGCTGACGGAGATCAACTCCGCGTTCACCCAGATCGCCGCCGAGAACCCTGGCGTCGCCGTCGAGATGAAGCCGGCCAGCGCCGCGCTGCACGTGCGCAACGCCAGCCCCGAGATCGGCAGGCGCGCACTGAATTCCGTGCGCCAGGGCCCGGCCTGCTGGGTCGGCGTTCAGGTGACCGAGGGCAAGGCGGTGATCGAGCTCGCGGTGATCCCCACCGACAAGGGCACCGCGCTCGACACCATCCGGCACCAGGAGAGCGCGTCGGCCGCGGTGTTCTTCGGCGACGACGTCACCGACGAGAAGGCGTTCCGGGTGCTGTCGGGCCCCGATGTCGGGATCAAGGTCGGCGACGGCGAGAGCCTGGCCAAGCTGCGGGTCGATTCGACCGAGGACGTGGCGCGGGCGCTGGCCTTCCTGGTGGTGGAACGCCGTAACAGGCTGGCCGGCGCGCGCGCGCCGCGGATCGAGCGGCTGA
>NZ_JBHXMY010000017.1:9003-10994 GCF_042720195.1 Nocardia sp. NPDC058497
GCGCGGGCGAGCGCGGGCACTGCGGGGGGTTGTTTTCGAGGGGGGCGGGGGGGGGGGGGGGGCCTTTGGGGGTGGCGCACCGCCTTCCGGGGCGGCCCGGCCCCCCCCCGCCGCGGATCGAGCGGCTGACCATGCTGGCCAGCCCGCGCTCGGTCGCGCTGCTCACCCCGGACGCGACAGTCACCTGGTTCTGCCATCCCGAGCCGGATTCGGCCGCGGTGTTCGCGCACCTGCTCGGTGGCGCCAACGCCGGGCATTTCACCGTGGCGCCGGAGCGCGCGGGTCTGCCGCTGTCGCAGCGCTACGTGGACGGCACGATGACCGTCCAAACCCGCTGGGCCAGTTTGCAAGTCACCGACTACCTGCCGCACGACGTCGCCCCCGACCGCACCGATCTGACCCGCGTGATCACCGGTGACGCGAAGGCCGTCGTCACCTTCGCGCCGCGGCCGGAATTCGGCCAGGTGCCGGTGCGCATCGAATCCGTGCCGAGCGGGCTGCGGGTCAGCGGCACCAACGATCCGATGGTGCTGCGCTCGCCCGGCGTGCAATGGGAGATCCTCTCCGACGGCACCAACGAGCAGGCCCGCGCGGTGGTCGATCCGTCCGGTGCGCCCGTCGTGCTCGAATTGCGCTGCGGCACCGCCGACCTCGCGCCGTCGATGACGCCGGAACACCAGCGCCGCCAGCTGGCCGAGCAGTACTGGTCGCAGTGGGCGGCCGGGCTGCAGCTGCCGCCGCTCAAGCCGGATCTGATGAAGCGTTCCGCGCTGACCCTGCGCGGGCTCGTGCACCGCCCGTCCGGTTCGATCCTGGCCGCGGCGACGACCTCGCTGCCCGAGGACATCGGCGGCGTGCGCAACTGGGACTACCGGTACTGCTGGCTGCGTGACGCGTCGCTGACCGCGCAGGCGCTGGTGACGCTCGGCTCGCTGACCGAGGCCGAGGAGTTCCTCGGCTGGACGCACCGGGTCCTCGACACCATTCCCGGCCCCGAGCGGCTGCACCCGCTGTACACGATCTACGGCGAGACGCTGCCGCCGGAAGCCGTCATCGATCTGCTGCCCGGTTACGCCGGTTCGCGGCCGGTGCGCGTCGGCAACGCGGCGAACATGCAGGTGCAGCTGGATGTGTTCGGGCCGATCGTCGACCTGATCACCTCGATGGCGCACGAGCGGGAACGCCAGGGCATCATCGAGCCCGCCAAGGCGCTGCCCGATCCCGACTGGGAGCTGGTGCACGCGATGGTGTCGGCGGTGCAGCGACGCTGGACCGAACCAGATCACGGCATCTGGGAGATCCGCGGCAACCCGCGCCACCACGTGTACTCGAAGGTGATGGGCTGGCTGACGATCGATCGCGCGCTGACCCTGGCCGAGCGCTTCGACCGCGTGGCCGACCCCGACTGGGCGCCGCTGCGCGACACCATCGCCGAGGAGGTGAAGGCGAAGGGCTGGAACGACGACGTGCAGTCCTACACCGCCGCCTACGACGGCACCGATCTCGACGCCGCGACGCTGCACATCGGGCTGAGCGGACTGATCGATCCGTCCGACCCGCGTTTCGCCGCGACGGTCATCGCGACCGAGGCCGAATTGCGCAGCGGCGCAACGGTCTACCGCTACCACCACGACGACGGCCTGCCCGGCGGCGAGGGCGGGTTCCACCTGTGCGCCGCCTGGCTGGTCGAGGCGTACCTGCTCATCGGCAGGCGCTCGGACGCCGAGGCGCTGTTCGCCCAGCTGGTCGCGGCCGCGGGACCGACCGGCCTGCTGAGCGAGGAGTACGACCCCGTCGCCGAACGCTCACTGGGCAACCATCCCCAGGCCTACAGCCACCTGGGCCTGCTGCGCTGCGCCCAGCTGTTGAGCCACCCGGCCGACGTACTGGTGTAGCCACCGATGTAGCGGGGCGGGGGCCCCCCCAGCCCCGCCCCCAACCCAACCGCCCTTAGTCGCACAATTTGCCGCCTCGGCTCCCAAAGCCACCCC
>NZ_JBHXMY010000017.1:11004-25841 GCF_042720195.1 Nocardia sp. NPDC058497
GCTCGCCTGGGCCGTCCGGCCGCGGGGCGGGCCCCCCCCCCCCCCGGCCCGGCTACCGACCGGCAGTTCGACGCTCAGTTGGCCGCTTCGTCTCCGAACGCAACCCGAGCTTTGCCATCCCGAACCTCGACCCACACGTGCATGGTGCTGCGGTCGAGTCCCCAGCCTTCGCGGCGGGTAGCGGTCCACCATTTTGAATACTCGGAATAGGACAGTTGCCAATTGCCCGCGTCCTGGAGATGATGGACCATCATGTCGGCGACCTCACGGGCAGAAGCACCATTCGTGCTTCCGATTTGGAACTCACGATTGCAGTAGGTAGAGGAACTCCCACTGTGACAGCCCATGTCAGCGTCAGACACTACCGTAAGGCCCAGTGGCAGTGGCGGCAGGATATCGCTGGGCGGCATTCTCGCATGCTCCCCTGCCATAGCCACGACGAACATGAAAGTCCCCGCCAGGATGACGAAGCAGTAGGCATAGCCCAGGATCAAGCTGATGACGACAGTGGGGGACAGCCGCCTTCCTGCCCTCGCATCGGCAATGAATCCAGCTATCAGGGCTACCACTTCGAACACGACAAGTAGAGAAAAGGTCGTCAACTGCAAGTCAGGCAACAGCCATTCCTCGAGGACTGCGAGCTTCGCCACTGCGATCAACACCAGAATCACGCCGATGCGGAGACGGATTCGGGGCGTGCGCGCCACCAATAGCCAGCACAACGGGGCAACCAAGAGGACAAACGCTGTAATCATCGGTAAGCCCCCGTGCCACGCAAGATGGTATCCGCCAACGCGAAAGTTCCGCC
Organism: Nocardia sp. NPDC058497; assembly: GCF_042720195.1. Taxonomy (NCBI): domain Bacteria; kingdom Bacillati; phylum Actinomycetota; class Actinomycetes; order Mycobacteriales; family Nocardiaceae; genus Nocardia; species Nocardia sp. NPDC058497. The sequence goes on from NZ_JBHXMY010000017.1 coordinate 11,813, forward strand.
AGGCTTCGCGGTGCTTTCCCCATGCTCCCGCTCGCCGGGGGTGAATGTGTCGCCGTGTGCAGCGACCGATAGCGACCGGTCCACCACGCCGAGAGCGTTGTAGCTGGAACCGAGGAATTGATTCAAGGGCTGACTCGCCCGGACATCGGCGGTCGCGTGCGATGCCGAATCATCGGTCAGCAATTTCAAGTTGTACGCAGTAGCTTTCATCGCTAGGTCATTGTTCCCGACAAGATCCGACCAATTCTGACCTTGGAACTGATCTGGATACTTTGCCTTTGTTTGATCGAACTGAATTTCCTTCATGTTCGTTAGGCCGATCGAGTTTCCAATGCCGTCGGGACGACCCTCCCTCCGTTCTCTCCAGTCCGTAGTGTCCTTTCGGAACTCGTCCCACATCGTCCCTGCGCCAATGCCACCTTCGCGCGGATGATAAGTAGACGGACCGCCCGACAGGTCTTCATAGAAGGTACTGCCGAGCCCTGACCGCAGAGGTGCACCCTCCTGCAGTGCCATCGCAAGTACCAGGCGGGGGTCAACTCCCGCCTCGTTGCCGTACTGCACCGCGAGCATCGCCCAGGTCTTCATCTGTGGGCCGTACGCATCCAACGCACTCAGGTCGACAGCAGTCAACGTCAGCGGCGGAGTGTTCCAGGTGGCCATATTGTCCAGGTCGTCCATGAGGGCGGTGTTCGAATCCTGGTTGCCCGTCTCCACAATCAACGGCAATTCGTTCAGAGCTTTCAGCTTCGAGAGACTGTTCAACGCATTCGCGTCGACAAAGCCCCGGTTCCCGCCGACCGCCGCGAGCGCCGCGAACAAAGTCGTGCCGCGAGCCACGGCATCGAGGATGTTCTCGGCGTCGGCGATATCGTCCGCACTCAAGTCGGCGGTAACAGAGACTTTCACCGACGCGGTTTCCGAGGTTGCCGATATCTGAGCATCGGGATGATCGGGGAAGGCCCCGGCCGCCCTCGAGACGAGGTGGTTCCTCGCATCGACAAGACTGTCGCGATGCGCGTAGACCGCAGCTGCGAGAGCTATTGCGACCGTGCGGATCTGCTCAGCACCGCCCCGTAGAGCTGTGATCGCTTCCTGGATGTCGGGCACCTCAGGTGCCTGCACACCGGTGAACGAATCATGTACCGCTTGCAACGCCGCGCCCGCGCCCGCCAACTCGTAGCTGTCGGCGAATCCGCGCCAGGCGGCGCCCGCTGTGGCGAGTGCGTCAGCGCGACCGTTCGGCGTACCTCGCCGCGAATTCACGCTCTGCCCGGCGGATGTGATTACCATCCCCGCGCCGTTGTCGGCTATGGCGACCGGGATATCCGGAAAACTGACGCCCCCACCCGAACCGACTCCGGCACGGACCGGATGCGACGGTGCAGCGCCCTTGTCCGGATTCAGGTCCGCATTGTATTCGGCCACATCCCAGTTGTATCCAGCCGAGTTGAGGATCTCGCCGAAGTGGCGCAGTGCGCCCGCATAGGTTTGTACGACCGTGCGCAGCTCACTGGCGTGCATGTAGTAGGCAGTACACCAGGCGACCACCGCCGGATAGTTTCCGCCCATTCCAGCAGTGGACGTCAATCCGGGAGCCAGGTCGCGCGTGACAGCGGTGCCGATCTCGTCGGCCAAGTCGGCTAGCTTCTTCGCCGCCTCGTAGTACACGTTCGCGTCGACCGCCAATGGGGCCATCAGCGACCACCGCCAAGCATGCGGGCATTGACATCGATCGCGGCGGTGTAGTGGCCGTGCGCGGCATTGGCCGCAGTGCTCATGTCGCGGATGCCTTCGGTGAATTCGCGGGCGCCGGTTACCCACTGCGCGTGGGCCACTCGGTAGGCCTCGGCGGCCACGCCCTCCCAGCCGGTGCCCACCAATTCGGCTACCTTGTCGTCGATGACGTCCAGATGGTCCGCGACGAAGCCGGCTAGGCCGGCGAGTTTGATGACAATCTGGTCGAGGTGGTCGAGGTCGACCTTGAATTCGGCTGCCACGGCGACTCCTAGAGATTCAGGCTGAAGTTTCGGAGCAGCTCCGAGTTGGACTCGTCACGCTGGGTGTAGGTCTCGGCCGTCACGCCGAGCTTCTCGGCCATCGTCGTGAGAGCGGTCATGATCAGCAGGCCGCCTTCTCTGGTCTCGGACCATCCGGTCGCGAAGGTGCTTGCTGCGGCGCCTGCCCAACTCCCGCCAGCACAGGACTCGACTTCGCTGCTGGCGGCGTCGAGGGCCTGGCGCAAGGTGTCAGCGAGGCCGTAGACGTAGTTGCCGACGTCACGGACGCTGGCGGGGACCACTGACATGGCCCCGTTCTCTCCCCCTGGGGTGCTCATAGTCCGCGATGGTATCGCGGGCGGATAGATCTGGACGACTCGCATTTCGCCGCAACCCATCGCGACCGAGGCCGAATTGCGCAGCGGCGCAACGGTCTACCGCTAACACCACGACGACGGACTGCCCGGCGGCGAGGGCGGATTCCACCTGTGCGCCGCCTGGCTGGTCGAGGCCTCCCTGCTCATCGGCAGGCGCTCGGACGCCGAGGCGCTGTTCGCCCAGCTGGACCACTGAAGCACGGACCACCACCGATCAGCCTGTGGATCTGTCGATGCGGCGAGCCGGTTGGCCGGTCAGGGTGGCGATGGTGTCGTAGTCGGTGTCAGCGTGGAGCACGGTGAGCTTGTGATGGGCCGCGGTGACGGCGACGAGGAGATCCACCGGCCCAGCGCTTTGGTGCAGACTGGCCTCCGCGAGTCGCTCCTGCAGGGCGGCCGACTCGGTCCAGCACGAGTCCGGCATCGGGTAGTACGGAAAGATCTCATGGAGCAGGCCGGCTGCCTCGTAGTAGGCCGGTCGACCACCAACTGCGCGCAGATACTCCTGTCGGACGGGTTCGCAGATCCCGACCAACCCGGAACTGACGGCTTGATCCCACTCCGCCCCGATCTGTCCACGAAAGAACCGGACCAGGGCACTGGTGTCCGCCAGGTAGCGCTCGGTCACGCTACAGAGCCGCGACGACGACCTTCGCGATCGAAATCAATCTCCCCGGCCGCGACCATCTCGCGCATGCGCGCGATCGCGGCCGCCCGCCGCCGCCGATCGACGATCTCACGCAGAGCCGCGTTGACGGTCTCACGTTTAGTCGTGGTTCCCAGATAGCGAGCCGCCTCTTGCAGAGCCTCATCGTCCAGGTCGATCACAGTGCGAGCCATCGAACAGCCTCCACGAGTTGATATCAAACTCTCGATTCAGTATATCAATCGGACGGATCGCAGCCTAGTTCGCTGATCAGCAGGCATACTGCTAATCTAAAACGGTAACGGTTTCCATTATGATCTAGGGCACAGGCTGCCTGATCGAGCACGGCCAGGAGTACTGCGTGAACAGTCGATTCGCCCGCGTGTGTGCCGGTCTCACGGCGGGAGTCGCGGCCGCGGTCGTGCTCACTGCCTGCGGCGACGGCTCGAAGGGCACCGATGGTCTGTCGATCGTGGCGTCCACGAATGTGTGGGGTTCCATCGCGACGGCTGTCGCCGGGCCCGATGTGCAGGTCACCTCGATCATCAGCGATCCCGCCGCCGACCCACACTCGTTCGAGACCTCCGCGACCGACACCGCCAAGATCAGCGATGCCGATCTGGTGGTGTTCAACGGCGGGCACTACGACGAGTTCATCGAGAAGGCGATCTCCGGTAAGGACAAGCGGACCGTCGTGGCGTTCGAGCAGCGGGCCGACAAGAGCGACGAGAACGAGCACGTCTGGTACGACGTCAGCACCGTCGCCGCCGTGGCCGACCGGATCGCCGCCCAGCTCGGCGAGATCGACAGCGCCAATGCCGCCGCCTATGCCGAGCGGGCGACCACCTTCAAGAACCAGTTGATCGGCGTCAGCACCATCACCGGCACCATCGCCACCCAGCATCCGAACGCGCCGGTCGCCCAGTCCGAGCCGCTCGCGCACTACCTGCTGGTGGCCGCGACCGCGCAGGACAAGACCCCGCACGAGTTCCAGGAAGCGATCGAGCAGGAGACCGACCCGGCCCCGGCCGCCGTCGCCGCCACCCGCGACCTGATCACCGGCAAGCAGGTCAAGGCGCTGATCTACAACAGCCAGACCGAGGACAAGATCACCCAGGACCTGCGCGCCACCGCGCAGACCGCGGGCATCGCGGTCGTCGAGGTCACCGAGACCCTGCCCGCCGGTATGGATTACGTCCAGTGGCAGACCGCGAACGCCAAGGCGCTCGCCGCGGCGTTGCGCTGAGGCCCGCCATGTCCACGTCGAAGGAAGCAGCGCTGACCGTCACGGCACCGGCGGAATCCGCCACCGCGGCCATCCGGCTGCGCGGGGCCACCCTGTCCTTCGGCGCGCGCACCCTCTGGCGCGACCTCGACCTCGATGTGGCGCCGGGGGAATTCATCGCGGTCCTCGGCCCCAACGGTTCCGGCAAGACCTCGCTGCTGCGGGTGCTGCTCGGCAAGCTCGGCCTGACGGCGGGCACCGCGGAGGTCGCGGGCAAGCAGGCCGATGTCGGCAATCCCGGTATCGGCTATGTCCCGCAGCAGAAGACCATCGACGCGGGTGTGCAGTTGCGCGGGGTCGATCTCGTCGGGCTCGGGGTCGACGGACATCGATGGGGGCTGGGCTGGCGTGGTCGCGGCGAACGGGCGCGCAAGGTCGAGGCCGCCGTCGCCGCGGTCGGGGCGCAGGGTTTCGCGCACGCACCGCTAGAGACGCTCTCCGGTGGTGAACAGCAGCGGCTGCGGGTGGCGCAGGCACTGGTCGGCGATCCGTCGGTGCTGCTGTGCGACGAGCCGCTGCTCAGCCTGGACCTGGCCAATCAGCGGTTGGTCGCCGAACTCGTCGACAAGCGCCGCCGCGAGCACGACACGGCGGTCCTGTTCGTCACCCACGAGATCAACCCGATCCTGCCGCTGGTCGACCGGGTGCTCTACCTCGTCGACGGCGAGTTCCGGATCGGCACGCCCGACGAGGTGATGACCTCGGCGACGCTCTCCGAGCTCTACGGCACCGAGGTCGAGGTGCTGCGCGTGCGCGACCGGCTGGTCGTCGTCGGGACCGGCGACGACATGGACGCTCTCGGCGGTACCGCCTGATGGACAAGCTCACCAAGGTCCTGCACCAGATGTTCGACGTCGGCACCACCGCCGACCTGCTCACCTACGACTTCGTGCAGCAGGCGCTGCTGGCGAGCGCACTGCTCGGTCTGCTCGCCGGGCTGATCGGGCCGCTGATCGTGAGCAGGCAGATGTCGTTCGCCGTGCACGGCACCAGCGAGCTCTCGCTGACCGGCGCGTCGGCGGCGCTGCTGGCCGGTGTCGGAGTCGGGATCGGCGCGATCGCGGGTTCGGTGGTCGCGGCGGTGCTGTTCGGCTGGCTGGGTTCCCGTGCGCGCGAGCGTGATTCGGTGATCGCGGTGGTGCTCTCGTTCGGGCTCGGCCTGTCGGTGCTGTTCCTGTGGCTCGCGCCCGACCGGGCCGGGTCGAAGTTCTCGCTGCTGACCGGGCAGGTCGCCAGCGTCGGCTACGACGGGCTTGCGCTGCTGGTCACCTGCACCGCGGCCGTGCTCGCGGTGCTGGCCGTGGTCTACCGGCCGCTGCTGTTCGCCAGCTCCGATCCCGAGGTCGCGATCGCGCGTGGCGTGCCGGTGCGGGCGCTGTCGGTGGTGTTCGCCGTGCTGCTCGGCATCACCGCCGCGTTCGGCGTGCAGATCGTCGGCGCGCTGCTGGTGCTCGCGCTGCTGATCACCCCGGCTGCCGCTGCCGCGCAGCTGACCGCGAGTCCGCTGCGGGCGACGGTGCTGTCGGTGATCTTCGCCGAGGTGTCCGCGGTGGGCGGGTTGCTGTTGTCGTTGGCGCCGGGTGTGCCGGTGTCGACCTTCGTCACGGGGATCTCGTTCACCATCTACCTGGTGTGCCGGTTCGTCGGCCACCGCAACCGCCGGCTCGCCATTGCGCGCTGATCTGGCGACCACCGCTTCCCGCACGACCGGCGAAGGTCAGGCGAGGGCCTCCTCGATCGTTGTCGCGGTCAGGATCTGATCGATCCACCGGTCCCGGTCCGCGTTCTCAGCCGCGCGCACCTTGGCGATCACCGGCTCGGGGAGCTCACCGAACTTGAGACCGAGTTGACGCAACAGCGCTTGCGTCTTACCCCGGACTTCGCCCCGGGCTTCACCCCGGACCTCGCCGCGAGCCTCGCCGCGAGCCTCGAGCATTTCAGCGGTTGTCACGATGGCCTCCTTCACCTGCGGCTCCAGCTGGTCGAGCAGCTCGTCGAACTTCGCCGGTTCTGTCGCCCAGTCCACCTGTGCGACGAACGATTCCGGCAACATCGACCGCAGCTCGGAGGCAGCATTCTCCGGGCGTCCGAGGATGCGGCGACACACGGCGTCGTGCGGGCAGGATGAATGCTCGGCCATAGCTAGACCGTATAGCTCTCCGGTGTGCTGGACAACCGTTGCGAGCCAACCGCTCTGACGCAGACGACCGCGACAACCACCGTGCACCACCACGAAGCGGGGACAGCGGTGTTGGACGAGGGCTCCATCGGGGCGGGGGTCCGGGGAATACCGCGCAACCACCCGAACAGGCCCGCGGGCCAGCGAGGCGGTGCGCAGTCAGGCGCCCTGATCAATCACCCACGAACCCCGCCCGCCGACACGCAGAATGTCCAGCATGATCGACTTCAGTGTTCCGGATGATCTGGCCGCGCTGCGGGATCGGGTTCGCGCCTTCGTCGCCGAGCAGATCGTGCCGTTCGAACGCGATCCGCGCCTCACCGCGCACGGGCCGACCGACGAACTGCGGGCCGAACTCGTCGAGCTGGCGCGGGCGGAGAAGCTGCTCACAGTGCAGGCGCCGGTCGAATACGGCGGGCTCGGGCTATCCCATGTCGAGCAGGCGCTCGTCTACGAGGCCGCGGGCTGGTCGACGCTGGGCCCGGTCGCGATGAACTGCGCCGCGCCCGACGAGGGCAATATGTTCCTGCTCGGCAAGATCGCCGACCCGGATCAGGTCGACCGGTATCTGATGCCGGTGATTCGGGGTGAGCAGCGCTCGGTGTTCGCGATGACCGAACCCGGCGGCGCCGGCTCGGATCCCGGCCAGCTGAGCACCGAGGCGGTGTTCGACGGGGAGAACTTCGTCGTCAACGGGCGCAAGTGGCTGATCACCGGCGCCGACGGGGCCAAGACCTGGATCATCATGGCTCGCCTTGCCGAGAACCCGCACCTGCCCGCCGGGCCGACGCTGTTCCTCACCGACGGCGACACCGAGGGCATCGTGATCGAGCGGATCATGAACACGATGGACCGCAACTACGTCGGCGGGCACGCGGTGGTGCGATTCGAGAACCTCACGCTGCCACCGTCGGCCGTGCTCGGTCGCACCGGCCAGGCCCTGCGCTACGCCCAGCTGCGGCTGGCGCCCGCCCGGCTCACCCACTGCATGCGCTGGCTGGGCGCGGCCGTACGCGCCCAGAGCATCGCGCTCGACTACGCGCGCACCCGCACCGCCTTCGGCAAGCCGATCGGCGAACACGAGGGCGTGTCGTTCATGCTCGCCGACAACGAGGTGGCGCTGCACCAGTGCAGGCTGACCATCTGGCACAGCTGCTGGCTGATGGATCAGGGACAGCAGGCCAGGCACGAATCCTCGATGGCCAAGTCCTACGTCTCCGAGGAGCTGTTCAAGGTCACCGACCGGTGTGTGCAGGTGCTCGGCGGGATCGGGATCAGCGACGAGACGGTGGTGGAGATGCTGTTCCGGGACATGCGCGCGTTTCGGCTCTACGACGGTCCGACCGAAGTCCACAAGTACGCCATCGGCAGGCACCTTCTCCGCGAATAGCGAGGCGGCCGGGCGGTGCCACATCCGGCCGCTGACGACGCTAGTACCATTCGATCCCTTAACCCTTCCCTGCGGCTGAAGCCGGGGGATTTCCAGCTCGGACCGCACCATCAACCACCCCGGAGGGAGGCCGACAATGTCTTACGTCGTCAACACTGACACGGTCGAGTTCTCCCGTGGCCGCCAAAATCACTCTGGCAGCGTTGCGGTCTCGGTCCGCGGCGTGACCGCAAGCGTCACACCGGAAAACACGCACATCCAACGCAAGCCGCTGCTTGGCTCTCGCACCACAACTCGCGCAGGTCATCGTCGTATACGCGGGCGGAACCAACACCACCTTCCGACCCGCCCGCCTGGCACGTTCGATCAACTCGCGCTTGGCAGCGCCGATAGCAGCGTCGGCCGCCTTGCGGGCCATTGTGGAACGCGCGAGAAACCTCGGCGTGAAGTCCTCAATGGCGATCGTGTGATAGTCGGCCACCACACGCCGCGCCCACACCCGCGCGGCATGCGTGTTCTGCCGGGCGGCCTTCTTGTGCAGTCGGGCGGCGTCACGCCGCGCCTGCAGGTAGCCGTTGCTGGGGGTATGGCCGCGAGGTCGTCTGCGGCGGCCCATCTTGCGTTGTGCCCGAGCCAGTTCGGCCGCGCACCGGCGGCGAAACCCTTGATAGGGCAGGTCGTGGGCGGGACTGGTGGTGGTCGCGGTCGTGGACACACCCCAATCGATACCGATGCCACCCATCGCGGCCGGTGCGGGCTCGATGGGGCGGCGTACAACGAACGAGGCGTACCAGTGCCCGAGCGAGTCTCGGTAAACGCGAACCGAGGTCGGTTCCGAGGGCAGCTCCCTCGACCACACCACCGGGATCGACACCTTGCCCGGCAACCGCAACCGACGGTCTCGGATCGAGAAACCCCGAGTGGTGTACTCCATCGACGGCAGCGCCGTCCTGCGGGCCTTGACGACCGGCTTGTCGCGCCCTTTTACTGTGAACGAGTGATCCAGCGCCTGGGCGTAGGTGCGCAGCGTCTGCTGCTGGGCTACCTGAGACCCCGCTCGCAGCCAGACGCTACGGGCGCGGGCTTGGGTGAGCATCTTCGACAGCCGCGAGAAGGTCGGTTTGCCGCCGGTGCGCTGCTGATGCACGGCCTCGTTCCACAGGAACCGGCAGCGATGCCACTCGTCCATAAGCGCCCGCTGTGCCATAGCACCCGGGCGCAGACGGTAGGTGTAGCGGACGACTTCCCCCATGGCCGACAAAATACAGTATCGGCGCATCCGATCCCGGGGCGGACGCTGCCCGTCCCCACAATAATGTCGTCTACCGCTGCACCTACCATGCCGCGTGATGCCCGAAATTCCGCAGGCCAGTCATCGGCGGGCGAAGTAAAACGCGCCTCGTACAGATCATCCACGAGGTGTCAACGGGCGCCCATATTGTCGAGCTGGAACGATGCCCGACCCAGTTCCCTGCGCTCAAGGCCCGTCTACCCATCCTGCTGACCAACTCGTACTTCGTCGCCGCAATCGGCGGCGCAACTCTGGAAGTGGTGAGAACCTATGTCGAGTACCAAAAGAACATTCAACCCCGATTCCTCCCCACAGCGGGCTTCCTCGAGGACAGTCCGATGAGTTCGGAACTGCTCGTCGATGTCTCTGCCGGGGTCGCCGTGCTCACGCTCAATCGTCCCGCGCAGCAGAACGCCGTCACCGAGAAGATGGCTGCCGAGCTGAGCGCCGCGCTGCACCGCTGCGACATCGAGGACGCGATCCGCGCCGTCGTCATCACCGGCACCGCGCCCGCCTTCTGCGCCGGCGCCGATCTGTCCGCCCGCGCGGGCGAGGTGAGCGCCACCCTCGATCCGCCGCCGTGGCAGGTCCGCAAGCCGGTGATCGCCGCCGTCAACGGCCACGCGGTCGGGATCGGCCTGGCGCTGGCGCTGCAGTGCGACCTGCGGTACTTCGCCGACGACGCCGTCTACGGACTCAGCCAGGTGCGCCGTGGCGTGCTCGCCGACGGCTACGCGCACTGGACGGTGCCGCGGCTGGCAGGGCTGGCCAATGCCGCCGACATCATGCTGACCGGGCGCACCTTCGACGGCGAGGAGGCCAAGTCGATGGGCCTGGCCAATGCCAGCCTGCCCGCCGGCGAGGTGCTGCCGACCGCGCTGTCGGTGGCCCACGACATCGCCAACGGGCCCGCGCCGCTGCCGGTCGCGCTGACCAAGCGGCTGATCTGGGAGAGCCTCGGCATGACGCCGGCCGTCGTCGGGCAGCTCGAAACCGAGCTCAACACCCACGTCGCCAAGAGCGTCGACGGCGGCGAGGCGATGGCCGCGTTCAAGGAACGGCGTCAGCCGAAGTGGACGGGCCGCGTCAGCACCGAATGGCCTGCCTGGGACGTCCCCGAGGAACGTCCCAGCCTGGACTGACGCTCAGAAATTACCGTTGCAGGATCCCGCCAGGTACAGCAACGCGAACAGCACCATGAGGATGGTGCCGATGATGCCCGCGATGTACCCGATCGTCACCTGGGAGCGCCCGGACAGCGCGCCGTAAGACGCGTCGATCTCGTTGAGCGCCCGCTTGCCGAGCACCCACGCGACCGGCCCGAAGATCCCGCAGCAGAACGGGCTGAGCAGCCCGAGCACGAGGATCAGGTTGGCCTGCGGGTGCTCGACCGTCTCACCGATCGGCTGGTTGGGTATCGCCACGTACCGAATTCTACGGTGACAGAGCGGATTTGCCCGGAAACCGCGCGGAGTCAGCCCAGACGGCGCTGTCGGGCGATGTCCGCGAGGACCACACCGGCGGCGACCGAGGCGTTGAGCGACTCGACCGGACCGGCCATCGGGATGCTCAGGATCGAGTCGCAGTTCTCCCGAACCAGGCGCGACAGGCCCTTGCCCTCGGAACCGACCACGACGACCGTCGGCACGCTGCCGTCGAATTCGTCGAGGGCGGTGTCGCCACCGGCGTCGAGACCGACGATCTGGAAGCCCTGCGCGGCCCAGTCCTTGAGCGTGCGGGTCAGGTTGGTCGCCCTGGCGACGGGCAGCCGGGCCGCGGCGCCGGCGCTGGTGCGCCACGCCACCGCGGTGACGCTGGCACTGCGACGCTGCGGAATCACCACGCCCTGACCGCCGAACGCGGCCACCGAGCGGATGACCGCGCCGAGGTTACGCGGATCGGAGATGTTGTCCAGGGCGACGAGCAACCCTGGCTCGCCGGAGGTCTTCACCCGGTCCATCAGGTCGTCGGGGTGCGCGTAGCGGTACGGCGGCACCTGCAGGGCGACGCCCTGGTGCCAACCGTTGGCGCTCAACCGATCCAGATCGGTGCGCGGCACCTCCAGGATCGAGATGCCGAGGTCGGCGGCGCGCTGCACGCTCTCGGAGAGCCGGTCGTCGTTCTCGGTGCCGACGGCCACGAACAGCGCGGTCGCGGGGACATCGGCGCGCAGGCACTCGAGCACCGGGTTGCGGCCGAGCACCAGCTCGGGACCGTCGTCGGACTTGCGGCCGACCCGCGGCACACCGGCCTTACCGGACGGACGCGACTGCGCCGCTTTGGCTTTCGCGGCGGCCGCGGCGCGCTTGGCGGCGGGATGCTTGGTGCGCTCCGTGGCGGGCGGGGTCGCGCCCCTGCCCTCCAGACCGCGGCGGCGCTTGCCGCCGGAACCGACGACGGCACCCTTCTTGGTGCCGCCCTTCCTGATCGCTCCGCGTCGCTGTGAATTGCCTGCCATCAGTTCGCCTTTCCGCTAGATGCGCCCAGCGACCATTCCGGCCCCTGCGGGGTATCGGTGACCTCGATACCCGCTGCGACGAGCCGATCCCGTGCGGCATCGGCTTCTGCCCAGTTCTTGTCCGCCCGCGCGCTCGCCCGGCGATCCAGCTCGGAGCGGACCAGCACATCGAGCGCGTCGATCGCCGCCGAGTTGTCGCCGGGGGTGTACCAGTGCGCGTCGAGCGGGTCGGCGCCGAGGATGCCGAGCATCCCGCGGACCTGGCCGGCCAGCTCGGCCGCGGTCTCGACCGCGCCGGCCTCCAGCGCGCGATTGCCCTCGTGCACCACATGGTGGATTTCGGCCAGCGCCTTCGGAATCGCCAGATCGTCGTCGAGCGCGGCGGCGAATCCGTCGGTCCATTTACCGACCGGGACCTCGCCCGCCCGGTCCAGCACGCGATGGACGAATGCCTCGATGCGCTGATACGAGGCGACCGCGTCGTCGAGCGCTTTGTCGGAATATTCGAGCATCGAACGGTAATGCGCGCTGCCCAAGTAGAAACGCAATTCGACCGGGCGAACCCGGCTGAGCACATTCGGCACCGAGAGCACATTGCCGAGCGACTTCGACATCTTCTCCCCGCCCATCGTCACCCAGCCGTTGTGCAGCCAGTAACGCGCGAAACCGTCGCCGGACGCCTTGGACTGGGCGATCTCGTTCTCGTGGTGCGGGAAAATCAAATCCATTCCACCGCAGTGGATATCGAATTCGGGGCCGAGATAGAACTCGGCCATCGCGGAGCATTCCAGGTGCCAGCCGGGGCGGCCGGGGCCCCACGGCGATGGCCAGCTCGGCTCGCCCGGCTTGGCGGCCTTCCACAGCGTGAAGTCGCGGGGGTCGCGCTTGCCGCGGGTCGGGGTCTCGCCCTGGTGCACGTCGTCGAGTCTGTGGCCGGACAGCTCGCCGTAGCTGGGCCAGCTCAGCACGTCGAAGTAGACGTCGCCGTCGGCGGCGTAGGCGTGCCCGCGCTCGATCAGCCGCTGCATCAGCCCGACCATCTGGGTGATGTGGCCGGTGGCGCGCGGTTCGGCCGAGGGCGGCAGCACGCCGAGCATCTCGTAGGCGGAGTCGAAGGCGCGCTCGTGCGTGGCGGCCCACTCCCACCACGGCCTGCCCGCCTCGGCGGCCTTGTTCAGGATCTTGTCGTCGATATCGGTGACATTGCGGATGAACCACACGTCGTAGTCGTGCGCGAGCAGCCAGCGGCGCAGCACGTCGAAGGCGACGCCGCTGCGCACGTGCCCGATATGGGGCTGACCCTGCACGGTGGCCCCACACAGATACACCGAGGCACGGCCGGGGACCAGCGGGGTGAATTCCCGCAGGGTCCGCGTGTCGGTGTCAAAAAGGCGCAAGGTCACGGCATTCGATCCTAGTCGGTGGGATGTGTGTGAGGATGACCGGCCGGTTCGTGGCTCGCAACGATTCGCCGAGCGTGGGAAGCGGCGTTGATCAGGCGGAGAATTTCCGGCCCGTCAGGGCTGCGGACACTCCGCCAGCAGACAGGTGGCGATGGCGGCCACGCCCTCGCCTCGACCGGTCAGGCCGAGCCCGTCGGTGGTCGTGCCCGACACCGAAACGGGGGCGTCGAGTAATTCGCTGAGCATCTTCTGAGCCTCGGCGCGGCGCGGGCCGATCTTCGGTCGATTGCCGATGACCTGCACGGCGGCGTTGACGACTTCGAAGCCTTCTTCGGCCAGCAGCCTGCGGACCTCGGTGAGCATGGCGGCACCGGTGACACCGGCCCATTCCGGGCGGCCGACGCCGAAGACCGCGCCGACGTCACCGAGACCGGCGGCGGAGAGCAGCGCGTCGCACAGGGCGTGCGCGGCGACGTCACCGTCGGAGTGCCCGGCGCAGCCGTCTGCGTCGGGGAACAACAGACCCGCCATCCAGCAGGGGCGGCCGGGCTCGATGGGGTGCACGTCGCTGCCGATACCGACTCTCATCGGACGACCGCCTGGCCGGGGCACTCCGCGAGGGGAGGAGTGGGGGCGTCGGCCGGGCGCGCAGCCTCCGCTCCGCGGGCGCCGGTGTCGGCCCCACCGACTGCAGGGTCGCCCGCAGCGGGCACTCGATCGGCGCACAGTGCTTCAGCCAGGCGCAGGTCGAGCGGGGTCGTGATCTTGAAGGCGAGCGGGTCGCCCGTGACGGTGCGCACAGCGACGCCGAGGCGTTCGACCAGGCCGGCGTCGTCGGTCGCGCCGACCTCGGTGGCGTACGCCTCGCGCAGCAGGTCGGCGGCGAAGCCCTGGGGAGTCTGGATGGCGCGCAGGTGGGCGCGATCGGGGGTGCCGGTCACCACGCCCGCGTCGTCGACCGCATTCACGGTGTCGACGACCCGCAGGGCGGGGACGACGG
>NZ_JBHXMY010000018.1:0-17012 GCF_042720195.1 Nocardia sp. NPDC058497
GCGATGTGGCGACCAACTCGTTTATCCTTCACATTGTGTCGGCGTCGGTGTTGTTCTTCGGCCTGGTCGCGGTGCTGGCCTACGCCCTGCGTGGCGGTCCCGGCGTCGATGTCGCGACGCGGCGGTTCTCGCTCGCCGCGACCATCTCCTTCGTCGTCATCGGACTCAGTGGCGTGATCAACGCCTGGGTGCGGCTGCCCGCGTCGGATCTGTTCAGCACCACCTACGGCAGGCTTGTGCTCGCCAAGGCGGCGGCGCTGCTGGTCCTGGGCGTCATCGGCTATCTGCAGCGCCGGGCCGCGCTGCCCGCCCTGGCCGCCGACCCTGGTGATCGCAGGGCGCTGATCCGGTTCGCCGGGGTGGAGATGCTGATCTTCGCGGCCACCATCGGTCTGGCCGTCGGTCTCGGCCGGACCCCGCCACCGCCGCCCACCTCGATCCCGACGCCGGTCGAAGTGGAACTCGGCTACACCCTCGCCGGGCCGCCGACCGTGAGCAGGCTGCTGTTCGACTGGCGGTTCGATCTGATCTTCGGAACCCTGGCCATCGTGCTGGCCGCGCTCTACCTGCTCGGGGTCTACCGCCTGCGCAAGCGCGGCGACGCCTGGCCGGTCGGGCGGACCATCGCCTGGTGCAGCGGGTGCCTGGTGCTGCTGCTGGCCACGTCCTCGGGTGTCGGGCGTTACGCGCCTGCGATGTTTAGCGTGCACATGGGCGCGCACATGGCGCTGTCGATGCTGGCACCGATCCTGCTGGCGCTCGGCGGCGCGGTGACACTCGCGCTGCGCGCGCTGCCGCCCGCCGGACGCGAGGGCGTACCGGGTCCGCGCGAGTGGATCCTGGCCGCGGTGCACAACCCGGTCTCGCGGTTCCTGACTCAGCCGGTCGTCGCCTCGATCATCTTCGTCGCCGGGTTCTACGCGCTGTACCTGGGCGGGATCTTCGACGCCTCGGTCGACTCGCACGCCGCGCACCTGATGATGAACGCGCACTTCCTGCTCAGCGGCTACCTGTTCTACTGGGTGGTGATCGGCATCGATCCCAAGCCGCGCGAGGTGGCCCCGCTGACCAAGCTGGGGATGGTGTTCGGCACGCTGCCGTTCCACGCCTTCTTCGGCATCGCGCTGATGAGCATGACCACGGTGCTCGGCGGCTGGTTCTACCGCACCCTCGGCCTCGGCTGGAACATCGACCTGCTTGCCGATCAGCGCAACGGCGGCAGCTTCGCCTGGGCCAGTGGTGAGGTGCCGCTGGTTGTGGTGATGCTGGCGCTGCTGATCCAGTGGTCACGCAGCGACCAGCGGCTGGCCAAGCGCACCGACCGGGCCGCCGACCGCGACAACGACGCCGAGCTGACCGCCTACAACGCGATGTACGCCGAGCTGGCGCGACGCGACCGCGAGGTGCGCCGGTGAGTCGATGCGGTGTGCCGATCAGCGAATCGACCGACCGCGCGGAACCGCCGCGGGTGCTCCGCGCGGATGTGCGGGCGGCGCGGCGCAGGCTGGCGGGCCGGGTGCGTAAGACGCCGGTGTTCCACACCAGTGTGGACGGGCCGGACGGGCCGGTGCCGGTCTCGCTGAAGCTGGAGTTCCTGCAGCACGGCGGCACGTTCAAGGTGCGCGGCGCGCTCAACGCGCTGCTCTCCGCCGACGCGGGCGCCGACCATGTCGTCGTCGCCTCCGGCGGCAATGCCGGGATCGCGGTCGCGCTGGCCGCGGCGCAGCTGGGCAAGGCGTGCACGGTGGTGGTGCCGGAATCGGCGCCGCACACCAAGGTCGCGGCGATGTGGGCGCACGGCGCCGAGGTGCTCTGGCACGGCACGAGCTATGCCGAGGCCCAGCGCAAGGCCGTCGCCCTGGCTGCCGAACGCGGCGCCGAACATCTGCACGCCTACGACATGCCCGCGGTGGTCGCCGGTGCGGGCGTCATCGGCCTCGAGCTCGAAGAACAGGTGCGGGGCAGGCCGCCGGTGCTGGCCGCGATCGGCGGCGGCAGCCTGATCGCCGGCCTCGGCGCCGCACTGGGCAGGCGCAGGCACATCGTCGGCGTCGAAGCCGAGCACACCCCGGCGCTGTCGGCCGCGCTGGCGGCCGGTACACCGGTCGACGTCGACGCGCAGTCGGGCTCCGAACTGTTGTGCGTGACGCGGGTCGGTGACATCGCCTTCGGGATCGCCCGCAGGCACCGGATGCCCGTGCTGTCGGTCGCCGACGACGCGATCGCCGCGGCCCGCGAATACCTGTGGCGCGAATTCCGCGTCGTCGTCGAACTCGAAGGCGCCGCTGCCCTGGCCGCGGTGCAGAGCGGCGCGTACCGCCCGGAGCCGGGTGTGCGGCCGATCGTCGTCCTGTGCGGGGCGAACACCGAGCTCCCCGTGCTCTGACACGGGCGATATCCACAACCGTCGAAGTTGTCCCCAGCTACCGGCACGGCCTCCCGATCCGCGCGGCGACGAGCCATCCTTGGATGGTCAGAGCAGCAACGACCGAGCGGGGGCGGGTTCGATGTACGAGGCACATGCGACGGTGATCGGCACGGTGGTCACCCATCCGGTACGGCGTGATCTCACCAACGGCGAGCAGGTGGTGACATTCCGGATGGCAAGCAATTCCCGCCGCTTCGACGCCGCGGCGGGGGAATGGGTGGACAACGGGACCCTCTACCTGACGGTGTCGTGCTGGCGCAGGCTGGTGACCGGGGTCGATAGGTCGCTGCACCGGGGTGATCCGGTGATCGCCTACGGTCAGCTGCGCTCGCACGAGTACCGTGGCAAGGACGGCACCGAACGCCGCGATCTGGAGATGCGCGCGGTGGCGGTGGGTCCTGATCTGGGGCGGTGCAGCGCGTCGATCGTTCGACGCTCCGATGCTGCCCGGTCGGTGCCCCACGCGGTGCGGAATATTTCCGACCGCCGTGGCGCTGTAGTCCCGGTCCCGTCCGAGGACGTGGCCGAGTATGCGCCGACCGCACCCACTGCCGTAGCCTCTACGACCGCGGCGGATTCCTTCCCGGCGCGATCGCCGGTTGCGGTGCCGATCTCAGGCATGCCCGAGCAGGTCGACGCCTGAGGGTCGCTCCGCGGCACCCGGCCCGCTCCGCATCTCACCCCCGTTACCCGCACCGATAGGCTTCCGTATATGGCTGAGTTCATTTATCAGATGATCAAGGTTCGCAAGGCGCACGGCGACAAGGTCATTCTCGACGACGTGACGCTGAACTTCCTGCCCGGCGCCAAGATCGGTGTGGTCGGCCCGAACGGCGCCGGTAAGTCCAGCGTGCTGAAGATCATGGCGGGACTGGACCGGCCGAACAACGGCGAGGCGTTCCTCGCGCCGGGCGCGACGGTCGGCATCCTCATGCAGGAGCCGCACCTGAACGAGGAGAAGACCGTCCGCGGCAACGTGGAGGAGGGCCTCGGCGAGGTCAAGGTGAAGCTGGATCGCTTCAACGAGATCGCCGAGCTGATGGCCACCGACTACTCCGACGAGCTCATGGACGAGATGGGCAAGCTGCAGGAGTTCCTCGACCACGCCGACGCGTGGGACGTCGACTCCCAGCTCGAGCAGGCCATGGACGCGCTGCGCTGCCCGCCGCCGGACGAGCCGGTCACCAACCTCTCCGGTGGTGAGCGTCGCCGTGTCGCGCTGTGCAAGCTGCTGCTGAGCAAGCCCGATCTGCTGCTGCTCGACGAGCCGACCAACCATCTCGACGCCGAGAGTGTGCTGTGGCTCGAGCAGCACCTGGCTTCCTACGCGGGCGCCGTGCTGGCCGTCACCCACGACCGGTACTTCCTCGACAACGTCGCCCAGTGGATCCTCGAGCTCGACCGTGGCCGCGCCTACCCCTACGAGGGCAACTACTCCACCTACCTGGAGAAGAAGGCCCAGCGTCTCGAGGTCCAGGGCAAGAAGGACCAGAAGCTGCAGAAGCGCCTCAAGGACGAGCTGGCGTGGGTGCGCTCCGGCGCCAAGGCCCGCCAGGCCAAGAACAAGGCACGTCTGGGTCGTTACGAGGAGATGGCCGCCGAGGCCGACAAGCACAGGAAGCTGGACTTCGAGGAGATCCAGATCCCGGCGGGTCCGCGCCTTGGCGACATCGTGGTCAACGTGTCGAACCTGGACAAGGGCTTCGGCGATCGTCAGCTCATCAAGGACCTGTCCTTCACGCTGCCGCGCAACGGCATCGTCGGCGTGATCGGCCCCAACGGCGTCGGTAAGACCACGCTGTTCAAGACCATCGTCGGCCTGGAATCGGCCGACAGCGGCGAGGTGAAGGTCGGCGAGACGGTCAAGCTCAGCTACGTCGACCAGAACCGCGCCGGCATCGACCCGAAGAAGAACGTCTGGCAGGTCGTCTCCGAGGGGCTCGACTTCATCGAGGTCGGCAACCAGGAGATGCCATCGCGCGCCTACGTCAGCGCGTTCGGCTTCAAGGGCCCGGATCAGCAGAAGCCGGCCGGGGTGCTCTCCGGTGGTGAGCGCAACCGCCTGAACCTGGCGCTGACCCTCAAGCAGGGTGGCAACCTGATCCTGCTCGACGAGCCGACCAACGACCTCGACGTCGAAACCCTCAGCTCGCTGGAGAACGCGCTCGATCAGTTCCCCGGCTGCGCCGTCGTGATCTCCCACGACCGCTGGTTCCTCGACCGGACCTGCACCCACATCCTCGCGTGGGAGGGTGACGACGACAACGACGCCAAGTGGTTCTGGTTCGAGGGCAACTTCGAGGCTTACGAGGCGAACAAGATCGATCGCCTCGGCGCCGAAGCGGCCCGCCCGCACCGGGTGACGCACCGCAAGCTGACCCGCGACTGATTCGCGGCGCGCACAACGGCCCGGCGGGGTCGATCGGTGAACGATCGATCCAGCCGGGCCGTCGTCGTCGGTGCGCGAAAAGTGCTGGTAGCCGGGTCATGTCCGGAGTTCACCGAACGTTTGGCCAAGTTACCGGCGCGGCAAGGGGAAAAACCTTCCGCGTGTCCATGTGCCCGCGGCTAGTCTCGAATTTGCGTCACCTGAATTGCGGAATCGAAGCGAACCGAATCCATGGGAGTGGGCGAAACGATGACGGTCTCGTCGGAAATGTCGAGCGCGGAGTGGGCCGCGGGAATGCCGCAAAGCTTGCGCGGTGACCTCGCGACACTCGAGGGAGCGTACTTCCGACACGTCGACGCCGGTGACGCCGACTTCCCGGTCACCGGCATCAACCAGATCTTCCGCCGACATATGGAACTGGCCGCCGAACGCCCCGCCGGCACGGCGCTGGTGCGGGTCTACCATCCCGACGACGGGTCGGGCATGGGCGCGGCGGTGCAGGTGGTCACCGACGACATGCCGCTGCTGGTCGAGTCGATCACCGCGGCGCTGGCCCGGATGCAGGTCAGCGTCACCGAGGTCATCCACCCGATCTTCGAGGTCACCCGCGACGAGCACGGCGTGCTGGTCACCGCGGCTCCGCACGAGGTCGACGGCAACGGCGCGACCGGGAAGCCGGAGTCGTGGATGCATCTGCAGCTGCATCCGTCGACCAGCCGGGCCCAGCTCGACCACATCGAGCGCACCGTGCCCGAGGTGATCGCCGACGTCCGCCAGGTCATCGACGACACCGAGGCGATGACCCAGGTGCAGAGCTCGCTGGCCAACCAGCTCGACCGCACCGCGGCCACCGGTTCGGCCCCGTTCCCCGCCGACGACCTGGCCGAATGCGCGCAGTTGCTGCGCTGGCTGGCGCGCGGCAACTTCACGCTGCTCGGCTACGCGCGCTACCGCAGCCAGACCGACCACGGCCACACCGTCTCGACGCAGGTGCCCGGCGTGAGCCTCGGGGTGCTGCGCGCCGATACCGGCACCGACTTCCAGGTGCCGATCAACGGCGGCGACCACCCCTTGCTGATGCTCACCCAGGGCCTGGTCCGCGCGACCGTGCATCGCTCGGTGTACCCGTACTTCATCGGTGTGGCCGACGTGGACGACGACGGCACCGTGGCGGGTGTGCACCTGTTCATCGGCGTGTTCACCGTCAGCGCCGTGCACGAGAACGTGCTCGACATCCCGGTCATCAACACCAGGGTGCGGACCGCGATCGAGGCGGCGGGATTCGACAAGGACTCCTTCTCCGGGCAGGCGATGCTCGAGGTGATCGAGTCGTTCCCGCGCACCGAGCTGTTCTCCGCCGACACCGAGGCGATGCGCCGCACCGCCGTCGCCGTGCTCGGCGTCGGCCTGCGCAGGCAGGTGCGGTTGTTCCTGCGCAGCGACAAATACGGCCGTTTCGTCGCCTGCATGGTGTACCTGCCGCGCGATCGCTACACCACGGCGGTGCGCCTGCAGATGCAGGAGATTCTGGTGCGCGAGCTCGGCGGCGCCGACATCGACTACTCGGCGAGGGTGAGCGAAAGCGAGCTCGCCAGTGTGTATTTCACGGTGATGCTGCCTGCCGACGCCACCGAGGCGCCCGACACCTCCGAGGACAACCGGCTGCGCCTGCAGGCCCTGCTGAACGTGGCCAGCCACACCTGGGACGACCGGATCGACGACGAGGTCGCCACCTCCACGGTGCTCGATCCCGCGTTGGTGAAACGGTATTCGGAGGTGTTCCCGGAAAGCTACAAGGAAGACTTCGGTCCCGCCCGCGCGCTGGCCGACATCGGCAGGCTGGAACGGCTCACCGAGGGCGGCATCGGCCAGCACCTGTACCGCAGGGAAGAGGCCGCGCCGGGCTCGTGGCGGTTCAGCCTCTACATCGCCGGCGCGGGCGTTTCGCTGAGCCAGGTGCTGCCGGTGCTGCAGAGCCTGGGCGTCGAGGTGGTCGACGAGCGGCCCTACCAGCTGGAGATGGACGGTGGCGCCGAGCGCTGGATCTACGATTTCGGCCTGCAGGCCAGGCCCGAGCTGCTGCGCAACGCGCTCGGCGGCGATCTCGACGCCGAGCTGCTCGAGCAGGCGAGCCACGAGCTGCATTCCCGGTTCACCGATGCGTTCGAGGCGGTCTGGTACGACCGGGCCGAGGCCGACGGACTCAACGAACTCGTGCTGCGGGCCGGTCTGCCGTGGCGTTCGGTGGCGATCCTGCGCGCGTACGCGAAGTACCTGCAGCAGGCCGGTTTCCCCTACAGCCAGATCAATATCGCCCGGGTGCTGCTGGCCCATCCCGAGGTCTCGCGCGAGTTCGTCGACCTGTTCGCGGCGCGCTTCGATCCGGCCACCGTCTCCGCCGAGGCCGCCGCCGAGATCGAGACGAAGCTGCGGGCCGGGATCGACGAAGTGGTCAGCATGGACGCCGACCGCATCCTGCGCGCCATCCTCGGTCTGATCAAGGCGACCCTGCGCACCAACTACTACGTCGTCGACGCCGAGGGCCGGCCGCGCGAGTACCTCTCGTTCAAGGTGGAACCGCGCGAGATCGCCGAATTGCCCAAGCCGCGACCGCAATTCGAGATCTTCGTCTACTCGCCGCGCGTCGAGGGCGTGCACCTGCGCTTCGGGTCGGTGGCCCGCGGTGGCCTGCGCTGGTCGGACCGGCTCGAGGATTTCCGCACCGAGGTCCTGGGCCTGGTGAAGGCGCAGGCGGTGAAGAACGCGGTGATCGTGCCGGTCGGCGCGAAGGGCGGCTTCGTCGTGAAGCGCCCGCCCGCCGCCACCGGCGACCCGGCTGCCGACCGGCAGGCGAGCGTCGCCGAGGGCATCGCCTGCTATCGCACCTTCATCTCCGGGCTGCTCGACGTCACCGACAATGTCGACCTGACCACGGGCGCGGTGCTCCCGCCTGCCCGCGTGGTCCGCCGCGACGCCGACGACACCTACCTGGTGGTCGCCGCCGACAAGGGCACCGCCAGCTTCTCCGACATCGCCAACGACGTGGCCACCAGCTACGGCTTCTGGCTCGGCGACGCGTTCGCCTCCGGCGGTTCTGCGGGCTACGACCACAAGGCCATGGGCATCACCGCCAAGGGCGCGTGGGAGGCGGTCAAGCGCCACTTCCGCGAGATGGGCATCGACACCCAGAGCCAGGACTTCACCGCCGTCGGCGTCGGTGACATGAGCGGTGACGTCTTCGGCAACGGCATGCTGCTCTCGCGCCACATCCGGCTGGTCGCCGCGTTCGACCACCGGCACATCTTCCTCGACCCGAATCCGGACGCCGCCACCTCCTACGCCGAGCGCGAGCGGCTGTTCGCGCTGCCGCGTTCCTCGTGGGCCGACTACGACCGCAGTCTGATCAGCGCGGGCGGCGGGGTGTTCGAGCGGACCGTGAAGTCGGTGCCGATCTCGCCGCAGGCCAGGGCAGCGCTCGGTCTGCCGGACGCGGTGCAGGCGCTCACGCCGCCGGAACTGGTGCGCGCGATCCTGCTCGCGCCGGTGCAGTTGCTGTGGAACGGTGGCATCGGCACCTACGTCAAGGCCAGCACCGAATCCAATGCCGAGGTGGGCGACAAGTCCAACGACGCGGTGCGCGTCGACGGTAATCAGTTGCGGGTCAAGGTGATCGGCGAGGGCGGCAACCTCGGCGCCACCGCGCTGGGCCGGATCGAGTTCTGCCGCTCGGGCGGCAAGATGAACACCGACGCGCTGGACAACTCGGCGGGTGTGGACTGCTCCGACCATGAGGTCAACATCAAGGTCCTGCTCGACGGCGTGGTCAGCGCGGGCGCGCTCGCACCCGCCGACCGCAATCCGCTGCTGGCCTCGATGACCGACGAGGTCGCGCGGATGGTGTTGCAGGACAACGTCGATCAGAACGTGCTGATCGGCATCGCCCGCACCGACGCGCCGCAGATGGTCAGCGTGCACGGCCGGGTGATCGACGATCTCGAACAGCGCCGCGGCCTGGACCGGGACCTCGAGGCGCTGCCGTCGGAGGTCGAGCTGAAGCGGCGCGACGAGGAGGGCCGCGGCCTCACCTCGCCGGAGCTGGCCAACCTGCTCGCGCATGTGAAGCTCGGACTCAAGGTCGATCTGCTCGAGACCGACCTGCCCGACAGCGTCTACTTCGCGCGACGGCTGCCGATGTACTTCCCGACGCCGCTGCGCGAGCGGTTCGGCGCCGCGATCAAGAGGCACCGGCTGCGCCGCGAGATCGTCACCACGATGATCGTCAACGAGGTCGTCGACTACGGCGGCATCACCTACGCCCACCGGCTCGCCGAAGAAGTCGGGGCCAGCACCTCCGACACCGTGCGCGCGTTCGCCGCGGCCTCGGAGATCTTCGAGCTGCGCGATGTGTGGGCGCGCATCCGCAGCGCCGACGCCCCCGCCGGCGTCTGCGATCTGCTGGAACTGGAGTCCAAGCGGACGCTGGACCGGGCCTCGCGCTGGCTGCTGAGCAACCGGCCGCAGCCGATCGCGGTCGGCGCGGAGATCAACCGCTACCACCGCCGGGTGCAGGAGCTGGCGCCGCAGGTGCCGGGCTGGCTGCGCGGGCACCACATCACCACGCTCACCCAGGGCGCCGCCGAGCTGATCGCCCGTGGCGCGCCGACCGAGCTGGCGACCGAGGTGTTCGGCCTGCTCAGCCTGTACCCGCTGCTGGACGTGGTCGACATCGCCGATATCGCCGACCGCGACGGCGCCGAGGTGGGCGCGCTGTACTACGCGCTCAACGAGCACCTCAAGATCGACTGGCTGCTCGAGGCGGTCAGCCACCTCGAACGCGGCGACCGCTGGCACGCGCTGGCCCGGCTCGCGCTGCGCGACGACATGTACGGTTCGCTGCGCTCGCTCACCCTCGATGTGCTGTCCGCGGGTGACCCGGAGGAGACGGCCGACGAGAAAATTGCATACTGGGAGTCGAAGAACCAGTCCCGGCTCGGCCGTGCGCGCGCGGCGCTGTCGGAACTGTTCGAGTCCGGGACCCACGACCTCGCCACACTGTCGGTCGCCGCGCGACAGGTGCGGAGCATGGTGAGCGGGGTGGGCGCCCAATCGGAGGTACCACGGTGACGAGCTCGCCGAACGGAAACGCGGCCGCGCCTGCGGCGGACCTGGTTCTGCCGCAGCGTTTTCACGCCAAGGTCGAGATCCGCTGGTCGGATATGGACGTGTTCCAGCACGTCAACCACGCGCGGATGGTGACCCTGCTGGAAGAGGCCAGGAT
This sequence comes from Nocardia sp. NPDC058497, assembly GCF_042720195.1. NCBI lineage: Bacteria > Bacillati > Actinomycetota > Actinomycetes > Mycobacteriales > Nocardiaceae > Nocardia > Nocardia sp. NPDC058497. Next base: position 10,096 of record NZ_JBHXMY010000018.1, read on the forward strand.
TCCGTGGCTGTTCGACGACGACAAGCCGACGGCGTCGATGGGCAGGCAGGGCTGCGTGCTGGTCGACCTGCACGTGAAGTACCGGGGCCAGCTGCGCCACGAGGACACCCCGCTCGACATCGCCATGTGGGTCAAGCAGCTGCGGGCGGTCGATTTCACCATCGGCTACGAGGTCCGCGCCAGCGGTGCGGCGCCTGATTCGCCGCCCGCGGTCACCGCGACCACCCAGCTCGCCGCGTTCGATATCGAGACCCAGCGGCTGCGCAGGCTCAGCGACACCGAACGCGACTACCTCGCCCTGTGGCGGGCCTGACGTCCGTGAATTCCGAACAGCGGGTGCTGCACGCACCCGACCCGGCCGAACGCGAGAACCTGGCCACCTTCCTCACCCGCGCGATCCGGCTCGACCCCGCCGCCGTCGTGCGGCTGCGGCGGCGCGGCTCCAGCCTCGTCTCCGCCTGGGTCGCAACAGGTTTCGAAACCCTCGCGGTGCGCACGGTGACCGCCGAGCTCGGCGTCGACGATGTCACCGTCGGCGCCGACATGGTGCTGGCGGGCCTGCGCACCGGTCATCCGATCGACCTCGGCTACTCGATGGACTCCGCCTGGCGCGGCGCGCTACCGCCCACCGAAGGCTTCACCCACGTCGACGACGTCCCGGCCCGCGCCCTGGTCGAACTGGCCGAGCGCGGCGCCGAGGTGGCTCGCGAACACGGCGGCGCCCACGGCCCGCCGGCATCGCTGCTCGACCAGTCGGTGCTCACGGTCACCGGCGCAGGCGACCTCGCGGTAGAAGTCCCGATGCGCGTGGTCTTCGCACTGACCGCCATGGACTTCATCCCACACGCGGGGGAGAAGACCGAGTCGCGCCGCATCCAGCCCACGGAACTGGTCCGTGTCCGCGCGACCCGCACCTGGTTGCGCCTCGATGCCCGCTACGGCTCTGTCGCGCGCCGTCTGGGTGGCGGAATCCCACTGTCGCCCAGCTGAAATCGCATCACGGGCCGCGATCGAACGCTGATTGGTGGCCCGTGAGTGCGTCCGGCCGAAAGCTGACGCGGCCTCTGGTGCGCGCTGTCGCAGCAGCGCAGTCGCCATCTGAGCCGAGGTTCGGCCAGGGCCGTAGGTGTGGCAGGGGATCAGTGCACGCCGACCAGTCGCAGCAGCGCCGTCGTCGCCGCGGCCGCGAGCACGGTGACCAGCAGCGGGGCGCGACGCCACGCGAGCACGCCGCCGACGGCGACGCCGGCGGGCAGGGCGACGCCGAGTTCGCCGGAACCGGTCGGCAGCGTGGCTGTCGCGACCAGCGCCGCGAGCAGGATCAGCGCGCCGGTGTCGAGCAGGTGGATTGTCCTGGCCGACAGGCGAAGTCGATGACGCAGGGCGGGCCCGGTCCAGCGCAGCGCATAGGTGCCCGCGGCGAGCGCGAGCATCGCGGGCAGTAGGTACGGCGTGTTCACGACGCGTACCGCCGCGGTGCTGTCGGCTGATCATCCGTGGACAGTGATCCGACGTGAACATCCCTGCCACGGGCAGCGCCGCGCATCGCCCGCGTGGTGGCGGTCAGCATGGCTGTGCCATCGGCTCGGCGGTCTTCTCCGGCGGCCGCAGCGCGAACACCAGACCCAGCAGCGCGATCAGCACCGGCAACCCGGCGGGCACGAACGGCCCGACGATCACCGCGAGCGCGGCGCCGACCAGCACCGGGCGCAGGGTGGCGCGATCGCGCAGCGCGGGCAGGATCAACGCGAGCAGGATCACCGGGAACACCGCGTCCAGTCCGAGCGCCGAGGTATCGGGAACGAGCGAACCCAGCGCGGCGCCCAGCGTCGCTCCGAGTGGCCAGGACAGGCCGACGCCGATGCCGCAGGCCCAGTACGCGGCGCGTTTGCGCTCCTGATCGCCGGGCGCGGTGGCGAAGGCCACCGATTCGTCGTTGAGGACGTGGATGCCGAGCACCCGCTTCCAACCACTGCCGAACACCTCGGGCGCCGACAGGCCGTACGGCAGGTGCCTGGCATTGAGCAGCAGACCGGCGACCACGGCCGCGAGCGGGCTGCCACCGGCGGCGACGATGCCGAAGAACAGCAGCTCCGACCCGCCGGCCAGCACCGTCACCGCCATCACGATCGGCATCCACACCGGGAATCCGGCCGCGATCGTCGAGGCGCCGTAGGACACGCCGAACAGGCCGACGGCCAGGCAGGCCGCGGCCACGGCGGTGACGGTTCGCCGATCGAGTGTTCGCCATATCGAACGCATGTTTCTCATAATGAACGCCAGTGGTGGGTAAAGTCAACGCGAAAACCGCCAGCCCCCAGGAGGCGTCGATGGACCGGCAGGACCCGGTCGCCGGACCACCCCAAGCGGTGATCGCGGCGGCCCTGCGCCGCGAACGCGCGCGCGCAGGCTTGTCGCTGACCGAGGTCGCGAGCCGGGCAGGCGTCGCGAAATCCACACTCTCGCAACTGGAATCGGGCACCGGCAATCCCAGCCTGGAAACCCTGTGGGCGCTGTGCGTCGCCCTGGAGATGCCGTTCAGCAGGCTGCTCGACCCGCCCCGGCCCAATGTCCAGGTGATCCGCGCGGACGAGGGCGCGCCGGTCCCGTCGGCCGACGCCGACTACCGGGTGACGTTGCTCGCAGCGGGTCAGTCGCACACCCGCTGTGACGTCTATCGCATCGCGGCCGAGCCCGGTCACATCCGGCGCTCCGACCCGCACAACCCGGGCGTCGTCGAACACGTCGTCCTGGCGGCGGGGCGGGCGCTGGTCGGCCCGGCGGACGAACCCATCGAAATCGGCCCCGGCGACTACGTCCGCTACCTGGGCGATCGACCGCACATCTTCGAGGCGCTCGAACCGGGTACCTGGGCCTCGATGGTCATCGAGAGCCCCTGACTCAGGCGGCTCCTTCGCCCAGATACTGCAACCAGATCGGATCCAGGTCGGCGGTGGTGGACAGCAGCCGCCAGTGCGGGCCTTTGGGGGAGACCAGCGGGTGGCGCAATGTCCAGCCGAGCTCGGTGAGCATCTTGTCTGCTTTGCGGTGGTTGCACGGGGCGCAGCTGGCGACGCAGTTCTCCCACGAGTGCTCGCCACCGCGACTGCGGGGGATCACGTGGTCGATGGTCTCGGCTTTGCCGCCGCAGTACCCGCAGCGGTAGCGGTCGCGGTGCATGAGGGCGGCGCGGGTCATCGGGACCCGGGCGCGATAGGGCACGCGCACATACGTGCGCAGCCGGATGACGGAGGGAATCGCCAAGGCGGCGCCTGCCGAATGCAGGACCGGGGCTTCGGGATCGTCGTGGACCGCGTCGGCCTTGGCGCAGATCAGCAGCACGACGGCGCGACGCGCGGACAGCGCGGTGAGCGGTTCGTAGGTGGCGTTGAGGAGGAGGACCCGGCGTTTGCGCCAAGCGGCGGCGTCGTGGTCTCCGGCGAGGTGCAGTGGCGCGGGGTGATGCGGCAGGTCGTGATGACCGTGTGCGCCCGGATGGTGATCGGACAGGATGTGCAGCGGAATGGCCCCCGAGCCACGATTGTGGACGTCGGCGGGCTGGAGTTGTCGGTGCGCGCGCGCCTCGTGTGACCGGGCGCCTGGTCGCTGCTTCATCTTGACCTCAATTTCATGATTGGCAGGATCATGTGGTATCTGGGGCCGATACTGCCCCCCAGTTGACCATGCTTCTGCCGGTATTGCACGGCTATTTTTCAAACTTTCGGGTGAACTGTGGTTGAAGGGCCATGCGTTCGTGACCGAGGCTGCCGCCGGGCCGCCCGCCAGGTCATCGGGGCACAATGGACCACGTGACTTCAGGTGAGCAGACAACGACCTCGTTCTACGAAGCGGTGGGTGGCGCCGAGACGTTCCGGCGCATCGTGTCCGTGTTCTATCGAGAGGTCGCTGCCGACGAGATCCTGCGCCCACTGTATCCGGAGGAGGATCTCGGCCCGGCCGAGCGCCGGATGCGCATGTTCCTCGAACAGTACTGGGGCGGCCCGCGCACCTACTCCGACGAGCGCGGGCACCCGCGGCTGCGGATGCGGCACAACCCGTTCGTCATCGGCCCGCTCGAGCGCGACGCGTGGATCCGGTGCATGACGATCGCCGTCGGCGAGATCGAGCCATCGATCCTGGACGACGAACACCGGAAGACTCTGATGGACTACTTCCAGATGGCAGCCGCATCCCTGCAAAACGCGCCCGGCTGAGGGTGTGGGTGCCGCGCGTTCGCTGATGACCGGCAGGTGGCGGCCCGGTTTCGGATCGATGCCGACGTTTACGCCGGTGTTTCGGTCCGGCGTGGCGAAACGCTGGTGATTTGCCGGATTCGAAGAAAGTCTCGCGTCACAGGAATATTGCGGGCAATCTTTGGCAATATTGCGGATGTGACACAGACACCTGCCTCGCCGGTGCCGGGGGAACGCAGCACCGCTCCGTGGTGGACAACCGCCGTGTTCTATCAGATCTATCCCCGCTCTTTCGCCGACTCCGACCGTGACGGTGTCGGCGATCTGGGCGGCGTACGCGAGAAGCTCGGCTACCTGGAGCTACTGGGTGTCGACGCGCTGTGGATCTGCCCGGTGATGCGCTCGCCGCAGGCCGACGGCGGCTACGACGTGTCCGACCCGCGCGACATCGACCCGCTGTTCGGCGGGCTGGCCGCGCTGGACGAGCTGATCGCCGAGGCGCACGACCGCGAGATCAAGGTGACGATGGATCTGGTGCCCAACCACACCAGCGTCGAGCACCCGTGGTTCACCGAGGCGCTGGATGCGGCGCCGGGCAGCCCCGAGCGGGCTCGCTACATCTTCCGCGACGGCCGCGGGAAGGACGGCGCCGAGCCGCCCAACAACTGGCCGAGCATCTTCGGCGGCCCGGCCTGGACCAGGGTCACCGAACCCGACGGCACGCCCGGGCAGTGGTATCTGCACATCTTCGCGCCGGAACAGCCCGACCTGAACTGGGAGAACTCCGAGGTCGCCGCCGATTTCGAGAAGACGCTGCGCTTCTGGCTCGACCGCGGGGTCGACGGTTTCCGGATCGACGTCGCCCACGGCATGGCCAAGCCGGAAGGCCTGCCCGACATGTCCAGGGTCGAGACCAAGATGCTGGTGCACGACGACGACGATCTCCGCTTCAACAACCCCGGCGTGCACGCCATCCACCGCCGCATCCGCACGATCATCGACGATTACCCGCACGCGGTGTCGATCGGCGAGGTGTGGGTCGACGACAACACCCGCTTCGGCGAATACGTGCGCCCGGACGAACTGCACCTGGCGTTCAACTTCCGCCTCGCCGAGGCCCCCTTCACCGCCGAGGGCGTGCGCGAGGCGATCACGTTCTCCCTCGACGCGGTGAGCGGCGTGGGCGCGCCACCGACCTGGACGCTGTCCAACCACGACATCGAGCGCGAGGTCACCCGCTACGGCGGCGGCAAGACCGGGATGGCGCGGGCGCGGGCGATGATGATGGTCGAGCTGGCGCTGCCCGGCGCGGTGTTCGTCTACAACGGCGCCGAACTCGGTCTGCCCAATGTCGACGACCTGCCCGAGGACGTGCTGCGGGATCCGGTGTGGGAGCGGTCAGGGCACACCGAGCGCGGCCGTGACGGCTGCCGGGTGCCGATTCCCTGGGAGGGCGCGAGCACACCGTTCGGTTTCACCGCCGCCGAGCAGGCGTGGCTGCCGATCCCCGCGGACTGGGCCGACCGCACGGTGGAAGCCCAGCTGGAGACCCTGCATTCGACGCTGTCGCTGTACCGGCTGGCGATCGATCTGCGCGGGACGAGGCCGGAGTTCGCCGGCGACCGGATCGAGTGGTACGGCAGCCCCGACGGCTGCCTGGCCTTCCGCAGGCCGGGCGGTGTGGTCTGTGTGCTCAACGCCTCCGACGGGCCGATTCAGCTGCCGCCGGGGGAGGTGCTGCTGGCCAGCGCGCCCATCGTCGAGGACTGGTTGCCCGCGAACGCGGCGGCCTGGTTGGTCTGATCACGCCGGACACGCGGGCGTTCGGGACAGCCGGAGGATGAACTACTACACAGCATCGTCTACCGTTGGACCGTGAGCATTCTCGAGACAGTGCTGATCTTCGTCGGCATCCCGGCCGCGATCTATTTCGCGATCGCGGGTTTGTCCTATCTCGGTAAGCCATTCCCCGGTGACAATCCGGCCCACTTCGCGCTCGGGCAGAAGTGGACCCACTCGCCGGTGCTGTGGAGCGCTACCGACGAGGTGACCGCTGCTGCGGGTCACCACACCGCCGAGTCGCATGGCAGCCATGCGGCTCTCGAAGCCGCGAACGCGGAGCTGATCGGAGGCCGGGCAAGTGGCAAGTTCTAATTGGCCCGCGGTGGTCGAGGCCGACCTGCCGCACGGGTTCGCGCTGACCAGCAGCGGCCGGGTGTCGGGCGTGCACGAGTCGGGCACCGTCTTCGACGAGGTGCCGTTCACCGACCGTGAGCGCATCTCCCTGGACAACGCGCTGACCGAGGCGACCCGCGCGACCACGGTCCGCTTCAACATCTACCTCGGCGATCTCGGCGCCGACCCGGCGGCCGGTGCCGACGCGCTGCTGCCGAACACCCCCGAGGCGGCCGACTCGGTGCTCATCGCCGTCTCCCCGAATCAGGGCGCGATCGAGGTGCGTTCCGGTGCGGACGTGGCCGAGCGGGCCAACGACCGCATCTGCCAGCTGGGCGTCACCGCCGCGCTGGCGTCGTTCCGTCAGGGCAACCTGATCGACGGCCTGATCTCCGCCGTCCGCGTGATGGCCGCGGCGATCGGCCGCTAGCTCCTTCTCTTCCGTACGGCCCGGTCACCCTCCGGGGTTTACGCGCCCGTGGGGGTTGTAGCCCCTAGCCCCCAACTTTTTTACCCAAACCGGAAAAAAAAACACCCAACAAAACCATC